>NZ_LZJA01000146.1:0-11652 GCF_001666785.1 Mycobacterium sp. E3305
CTGGTTTCGACCAGCGGGTCCGTTCCCGTCGTGAAGTGGAACTCAGTGTGCGCCAGGGCCGGGAGCAACCGGCTGACCGGGCTGGGGCCCTCCGGCCGGCGCGGGGCCGGTCGGGGCATCCTTGACCCCCGACATGTCGACGAGCGGGGCACCTTCGAGGGGCGCACCGGCCGCCAGGGGCCCACCGAGGGCAACCAGCGGAGCGCCGGCGGGCACCACCGGCGCGATGGGCAGCGGCGCGCCCAACGGCAGCGGCAGCGGCGCGCCCAAGGGCAAGGGCACGGGAGCGCCGACCGGCAACGGCCCGGGCACGGCCAATGGCACACCGGCCATGTCGGTGAGCGGCGCGCTGGCCGCGCAGACCTGGGCGGTCGGCGCGCCACCGGCGGCCGCTCCGCCCGCGGCGCCGGGCCCGGCCAGCGGCGCGCCCGCGACGGGGCCCCCGACCTCGCCCGCCTGCCCCTGAACGCAGGCGTAGCCGCCCGTCTTCAGGGGAGCGGCTGCCGCATCCGGGCTCAACGCAAGTGCGGCTCCGCACAACCCAAGGCTGGCAACTACTTTCATGTTGAACCGATCGACGATCGCCATCAGCGCCGACTCTCCTTTAATTCGCGCTCACATATCTGATGCAGCAGATAACGAGCCAATTGTCGGTAGTCACCACGAAACGCCCGAGGCGGCGCACCGCGCCGTATCCAAATGGTGACGTCACAAGGGCGTCACGAGCCGGGTACGCGGCCGCGCAGGGCAAAGACCTCGTCGCAGCAACGTTGCGGTCTGGCCGATCCGAATTTTTCCGCAGCTCATTCCCAGGGAATTTTCGGCGACCCAACATGTCTTAAAGGTTCTATAGAGGTAAACGAACGGTGAACGATCAAAGGGAGGATCGCCATGCCGGGACAGCGGGCCTACGGCCGATTCATCAAGACAGCGCTAGTGAGTGGCCCCATCCTGGTGGCCGGTGTCGCGTTGGCAGGCCCGGCGCACGCGGACGCGACCACGTTCGTCAGCGACCTGCACAAAAACGGGATCCATGCGGTCAGCGGCGGTGACGCGGCGCTGGTGCAGATGGGCCTGAGCGTCTGCCAGCAACTGTCGTGGGGCGCCCCGCCGTCGCAGCTCGAGGGTCTGGCGTTGCAGCGCTCCGACAGCCGGCAGGGCGCCGGCGGGATCACCCCCCAACAGGCCGACGACGTGGTCATCGACGCCGTCCGCGATCTCTGCCCGGACGCATAGCCATCGGTCTTTGCCCACAATTCATCATCGGGATTTATCTTCCCCAGCGTGTTTGGCGGCGCTTTCGTGTAAAAGTGCATCATCCGCGATTCGGGCACGGGACGAAGGAGAACATTTCGATGGCAGCACAGCGGCCCTATGGCCGGTTCATGGGCGCAGCGTTCGCAGGCGCCCCACTTATGGCCGCGGGCATCGTCTGGGCCAGCCCGGCCCGGGCCGACGCGGTTGCCTTCATCAACGACCTGCACAACGCCGGCATCCACGCCGTCAATGGCGGCGACGACGCGCTGCTGCAGATGGGAGCGGACCTGTGCCAGCAGCTCTCCTGGGGCGCCTCCCCGCAACAGCTCGAGGGCCTGGCGATCCAGCGCTCGGACGCCGACCAGGGCACCGGCGGAATCAACGGCCGGCAGGCCGCGGACGTCGTGATCTTCGCCTTGCGCGATCTCTGCCCCAACGCTTAGCGGTGAGCTAAGTTGCGGGAATGGAGCTGAGCGCGCGCAACCTGGGCGCGCTCGGCATCCCCGTCCCGGCCTACGACCGCAGCCAAATCAGAGTCGGCATCGTGCATTTCGGCGTCGGCGGCTTCCACCGCGCCCATCAGGCCATGTACATCGACAGGCTGCTGGGCGACGGGCTCGCCCAAAACTGGGGAATCTGCGGTGTGGGCGTGCTGCCCGATGACCGGCGCATGCGCGACGCGCTGCGCGCCCAGAACCACCTGTACACGTTGATCCTCGAACACCCGGACGGCACCCGGGAGCCCCGCGTCATCGGCTCCATCGTCGACTTCCGTTACGCCCCAGACGATCCCGATGCGGTCATCGAGCTGCTCGCCGCCCCGACCACCCGGATCGTCTCACTCACCATCACCGAAGGCGGCTACCACCCGCCGCTGAGCGACGTCTACCCGCTGGTGGCCGAGGCGCTGAACCGGCGCCGCGAACGCGACCTGCCCTCCCCCACGATCGTGTCGTGCGACAACATCGTCGAGAACGGGAGCGTGGCGCGGGACGTGTTCACGTCGTACGCCGAGCGGCACAGTCCCGCACTCGCACGGTGGATGCGCGAGCACACCAAGTTCCCCAACTCGATGGTCGACCGGATCACCCCGGCCACCACGCCGGCCGCGATCGAGCGGCTGCACACCGAATTCGGCGTGCGCGACGCCTGGCCGGTGGTCGCCGAGCCATTCGCCATGTGGGTGCTCCAGGACGACTTCGCCGACGGCCGGCCGCCGCTGGACAAGGCGGGAGTCCAGCTGGTCGACGACGTGGCGCCGTATGAGGAGAGGAAGCTGCGGCTACTCAACGCGGGCCACCAGGGCCTGTGCTACTTCGGGTACCTGGCCGGGTACCGGCTGGTGCACGAGGCCGCCCGTGACCCGCTGATCGCCGAATTCCTGCACCGCTATTGGGAATACGAGGCGATGCCGACCCTCACCCCCGTCCCCGGACTGGCCGACTTCAAGGACGGGCTCCTCCCCCGCTTCGGCAACGCCCACGTGCGCGACACGGTCGCCAGGCTGTGCGCCGACTCGTCGGAACGCATCACCAAGTGGCTGCTGCCCGTGGTCGCCGACAACCTGCGACGCGGCGGGCCGGTCGGGGTGTCCGCTGCGATCGTGGCCAGCTGGGCGCGCTACGCCGAGGGCGTCGACGAAGACGGTCGGCCGATCGAGGTGGTGGACCGGCTCGCCGGCACGCTCGTCCCCATAGCCCGTTCCCAGCGCGACGACCCGACCGCGTTCCTCGCCAACCGGGCGGTGTTCGGCGACCTCGTCGACCAGCCCCGCTTCGTCGAGCCCTACCTGTGGACGCTGGACTCCCTGCACCGCAGCGGCGCGCGGGCCACGCTCCGGGCACTCGTCGAGGCCCGCGAATGACGCTGGTCGCCGGCGTCGACTCCTCGACGCAGTCCTGCAAGGTGCTGATCTGCGACGCCGCGACGGGTGAGGTGGTCCGCGAGGGGCGGGCCGACCATCCGGGCGGGACCGAGATCGACCCCGCCGCATGGGAATCCGCCGCCCGCGCGGCGATTGCGTCCGCGGGCGGCCTGGACGGCGTGGAGGCGATCGGGGTCGGGGCGCAGCAGCACGGCATGGTGTGTCTCGACGCGAGGGGCGAGGTGGTGCGGCCGGCGCTGCTGTGGAACGACGTGCGTTCGGCCGACGCGGCGCGCGCTCACCGACGAGCTCGGCGGCGCGGGGGCGTGGGCCCGGGCCGTCGGCGTGGTGCCGCTGGCCGCGATCACGGTGGCCAAGCTGCGCTGGCTCGCCGACCACGAGCCGGGGCACGCCGACCGCACGGCGGCCGTCTGCCTGCCGCACGACTGGCTGAGCTGGCGGTTGCGCGGGGACACCGACATCGCGGCGCTGACCACCGACCGCAGCGACGCCAGCGGGACGGGCTATTACGACGCGGCGGGCGGCTCCTACCGCGTCGACCTGCTCGAGCTGGCCATGCGGGGCCGCCGCCCGCGCCTGCCCGCCGTGCTGGGCCCGTCGAACGCAACCTGCAGCGGCACAACCACATTCGGCGCGGGTCTCGGCGACAACGCCGCCGCGGCGCTCGGCCTCGACGCCGACGAGGGCGACGTCATCGTGTCGGTCGGGACATCGGGCGTGGTGGCCGCGGTGACCGCCGGCCCGGTCCGCGACGACGCGGGCTTTGTCGCCGGGTTCGCCGACGGCACCGGCCGCTACCTCCCGCTGGTGTGCACGCTCAACGCCGCCCGGGTGCTGGACGCGGCCGCCGCCATGCTGGGGGTCGACCACGACGGCCTGTCGGAGCTCGCGCTGTCCGCGCCGCCGGGCAGCGCCGGGCTGGTCCTGGTGCCCTACCTGGAGGGTGAGCGAACGCCCAACCGCCCCAACGCCTCCGGCGCGCTGCACGGCCTGCGTGTCGCGAACGCCGCGCCGGCCAACCTGGCCCGGGCCGCGGTGGAAGGGCTGCTGTGCGGGCTCGCCGACGGACTCGCCCACCTGGCCGCGCACGGCGTGGTCGCGCGGCGCATCCTGCTGATCGGTGGCGGCGCGGGGTCGCGGGCCCTGCGCGTCATCGCCCCCGCGGTGTTCGGCGTACCCGTCTCGGTGCCCGCGCCGGGGCAGTACGTCGCGCTGGGGGCGGCGCGGCAGGCGGCCTGGGCGCTGAGCGGATCGGCGCGACCGCCCGCGTGGGCCCGACCCGGAACCGAGGAGTACACCGCCGACCCCACGCCGGAGGTGCACGAGCGCTACGCGCGGGTGCGGAACCTGACCGAGGGGGCCTAGTCGCAGGGGCGGAACACCGGCAGCACCCGGTATTTCGCGGAGAAGCTGGCCTTCTCGTATTCGTCGCCCACCTCGCCGTCGCACGCGATGACCGTCGGGCCGTCGACGGCGGTGAACGCGAACTCCGGCACCTGCAGCTCGTGATACAGCGGGCTGCGCTCCAGCCGCCCCAGCGCGAGCGCGGTCAGGATCCTGGTCCGCCACCACCGACGTCCCGCCTCGAGCATCCGGACGTCGATCAGGCCGTCGTCCATCCGGGTCCGCCGCGACGGGGCGAACCCGGTCGGCAGGTACAGCGAGTTGCCGAGGAAGAACAGCGACGTCAGCAGCGTCTTGTTGTCGTAGGAGATCCGGACCGGCTCGTCACGGCGCAGGGTGTGCAACATCGCGTAGAGACCGGCCAGCGGCTTGCCGATCCGCTTCTCCAGCTTCTCGCGCTGCTGCACGAAGGTCGGGTAGGCGCCGATGCTCGCCGTGTTGAGGACCATCTGACTTTCGTTGAGGCACACCAGGTCCACGCACGCCACGCTGCCCCAGCGGATCGCGTCGACGGTCTTGGCCACGGTGTCGCAGCCGATGTCCTTCGCGAAGTGGTTGAACGTGCCGGCGGGGAACACGGCCAGCGGCAGCCCGGTCTCGATAGCCACTCCTGCCGCGGCCGCCACCGTGCCGTCGCCGCCGCCGACGGCGAGCACCTCGGCGCGCTCGGCGGCCTCGCGCAGGACCTGCTGCGGGTCGTCGTCGGGGCCGAGTTCGCGGATGTCCGCCCTCGGCAGCGCGTCGCGCACCTCGTCCACGACACGGGACCCGGTGCCGCTGCCCGATTCGGGGTTGATGACGAGCACCACCCCGGCGCCGTCGGGGCGTTCGGGCGCCGGGACGCGAAGCGGTTCGGCCTTGGGCAGTGCGGTTTCGACGATCGGCGGGACGAGCCGGCCGCCCAGCACCGCCACGCCCGCCCCGATGCCGAACCCGGCGACGACGTCGCCCGGGTAGTGCGCGCCGGTCACCACCCGCGAGAGCCCGACCAGCCCGGCGAGCAGCGCCAGCCCGAAACCGAGCATCGGGTTCTCCAGACCGACCCCCACGGCGAACGCGGCGGCGCTCGCCGAGTGCCCCGACGGGAAGGAGTTCGACGTCGGGCGCCGGCGGACCTGCCTGACCAGCGGCACCAGCTCGTAGCCGGGGCGCGGGCGGCGGCGGATGCGTTTGGCGACCTGGTTGGTGACCAGGCTGCTGACCGCGAGCGACACCACGCCGCGCGCCGCGCCCCGCTGGGCGCTCTTACTTCCGGTCGCCGTCAGCGCCGCGGCGATGGCGAACCACAGCTTGGAGTTGTCGGCGGCCCGGGTCAGCGGCGGCATGACCGTGTCCAGCAGCGGCGTGTCCGTCTCGGCGATCGCCTCGAAGAGCTCCCGGTCGAGGGTGCCCAGCCCCTGGGTGATTTGTTTGATGCCGCGCGCGCGTTGCCAGGGCCGCCTGTTCATTCGCTACACCCTAAATTGGTTGGCGGACATGGACGCACCGGGCTACTTCCAGGCATGGCGGGACAACGCCGCGCGGCGGGGCGTGGCCCCGGACGTCGTCGCGGAGATCGCCCGGCGACACGCCATCACCCCGGACACCTTTCGGGTGCTCGGGAAGACGGCGGAGATTCGGGACCCGGACGGCAAGTCCTTCTTCCTCCTGCCCCGCGGCATCGGCGGCGGCGACGCCCGCGCGGCGACGCTGTGCACCTACGTCCTGAACGCGGGCACCGGCTACGGCAGGAAGGGGGCGCACCGCACCGACTTCCCCCCGACGCCGTATGGCGCGGCAGAAATCACACGAATCATGCGGCGGCAGAACGCGAACGGCTGGAGCTACACCCGCGACGTCAGGTTCGTGGATCGCAACGGCGGGCAGCTCGTCGCGACGCCGAACGGCATCCTGATGGGCCTGGGCGGCAACTGGATCCAGCGCCAATTCTGCCGGCGCGGCGGCACCACCTGGGGTGACATCTTCATGGTCAACGTGGGCGCGGTCACCGACCCCGCGGGATGGCTTCGCCGGATCGTCGAGTCCGGGCATGCCTGGTACGTCCGCGCCGACGGGACGCCCGTGCAGACCCGCCTCGACCTGGATCGCGTGCTGCACCACGAGGAGCGGCACTGCCGGCAATGGGCGGAGAAGGGCTACGCGGGCATGCTGCGGGATTACGGCCGAGAGTTGGTCCGCGAATACGCCTTCGGCGCGATCAACAGGCTCGAGGAGGACGCGGGACTGGCCGACGGCGGCTATAGAGCGTCGATCCCGTGGTAGAGCACCATGGCACCGATCAGGACCAGGACCGCCGCCAGCAGGGCGGCGTTGTTGCGGTCCATCCAGTCTTTGAGACTCGCCAGCGTGTCGTCGAGGCGGCTGCCGGCCGCCGCGTAGGCCAATATCGGGATGGCGACGCTGGACGCGGCGATCGCGACGAAGAACGCGGCGGCCAACCAGTCACCGGCGAGGCCGAGCCCGGCGGTGCCGATGCCCAGTCCGGCCGGGACGCAGATGAGCAGCACATCCGGCCGCACCACCGCCAGGACCGCCCCCATGATCCCGGCCCGGGCGGGGGTGATGGTGGCGAACGAGCGCATCCATTTCGGCGACTCGGTGTCGCCGTGCCGGTTCAGCCATTTGTAGATGCCGTACACGATCAGCCCCGAACCCAGCACCACGCGCAACCACGACGACCATCGCGGCGGCGACTTGTCGAGACCGCCGAGCAGGTGGGAGGCCGTGACGGCGAGCGCCGTGAGCGCGGCAAGGGTCAGCGCCCAGCCGGCCAGGAACGCCAGGCCGGTCGGCCGCGGCCGCGGCGCCTGCAGCACCAGCACCGCCGGGATGACCGTGAGCGGCGAGAGGGAGATGACCAGTCCAAGCGGAACGAGCCCGGTGAGCACGGTGCCCCAGCTACCTGCCATGGGCAGCAATCTACAGGGCGTGAATCCCGTTGTAGAGCACCATCAAACCGATCAGGACCAGGATTATCGCGAGCAGCGTCGCGTGGTTCTCCTCCATCCAGACTTTGAGGCGCTCCAGCGGATCGTCGAGGCGGTCGCCGGCGCCGGCATACGCCAATATCGGGATGGCGACGGTTGACGCGGCGATGACGACGAACACCGCGGCGGCCACCAGCTTCCCGGCCGCGTCGAGGCCGCTGCTGCCGACGGCCAGGCCGGCCGCCGCGCACATGATCAGCACCTCGGGCCGCAGCACCACCAGCACCGCCGCGGTCACGCCGGCACGCGCTGGGCTGAGTGTGGAGAACGAGCGCATCCAGCGCGGCATGCTGCCGTGCCGATGCCGGGTCAGCCATTGGTAGCCGCCCAGTGCGATCAGCGCGGACCCCAGCACCACCCGCACCCACGACGCCCAGGTTGGCGGCGCCTTGTGCAGGCCCCCGAGCAACTCCGAACCGCTGACAAACGCGGCGGTGAGGGCCGCCAGGCCCAGCACCCACCCGGTGAGGAAGGCGAGGCTGGCCGGCCGCGGCCGCGGCGCGTGCAGAACCAGGACCGCCGGAACCACCGTGATCGGCGAGAGCGCGATGACCGCCGCCAGCGCGACGAGTTTGGTCAGCACCGAACCCCAACTTGCGTCCACGGGCAGCAATCATCGCATTGGGGTGCCGCGCCCGCATGGGTCCGGCGTAAGCGCCGCCCTCAGAACGGCTTTCGGCGCAGCGTCCAGGCGGGCACCCAGTGCGTGACGGTCTTGCGCTGCGAGCCGTAGGCGACCGGGTAGGTGACCAGGCCCCACCAGTCGCCCTGCTCGCAGAGGCCCCAGCAGCTGAGCAGTCCCTCGACGACCTTGTGCAGTTGCAGCCCGTTGGGCTGGTACCGGCCGGAGCGGTGCGGCTCGCGCGGGAACAGCACCGTCAGGTCCACCAGGACCGCGAGCGGTGGCCGCACCACCCGGAACGGGCTGCGGACCGGCTGGCCGTTGTACCCGATGGACGCGAACTGCCCCATCGATCGATCATACGTTCGAATGGGAGGTCGGTTCGCCGAGTTTCCCGTTTCCGAGCCCGCGGCCGGGCCGGTGGATATAGTCGGCTCAGCTAACAAGGGGAGGTCCCAGATGAAGATGGCTTGTGCCGCTGGCCTATTGGCCTTGGCCGGGTTGCTCACCACCGGGGTGGGCGTGGCCGGTGCCGACCAGGTGGAGGTCGAGGGCAACTATTCGAGCCTGGCCGGTTGCGAGGCGGACGCCCCGAACGTCGAGATCACGCACAACGACCACCTGTACACCCATTGGGACTGCCGCCAGGGCTCCGACGGCTTCTGGCACGTGTGGCTGCTCAACTGACGCGGGCGTAGGCGACCAGCGGCGGGAACCCGATCGGGCTCTGGCACCATAGCGGCGTGCGGAACCCGCTTCGCCGCCCGTCGGCCGCGCTGGACCCGCTGCTCGTCGGGCTGCTCGCCGTCGCGGTGAGCCTGGGCGGCGCGGGCCGCCCGTCGTTCTGGTACGACGAGGCCGCCACCATCTCGGCCGCATACAGTCGTTCGCTTGCCCAGCTGTGGCGGATGCTCGGCAACGTCGACGCCGTGCACGGCCTGTACTACCTGCTGATGCACGCCTGGTTTCAGGTCTTCCCGCCCACCGAGTTCTCCTCGCGCGCCCCGAGCGGCCTGGCCGTCGGGGGCGCGGCCGCCGGAATTGTGGTGCTGGGCAGGCAGTTTTCGTCGCGCACCGTCGCGGTGGCGTCCGGCGTCTTCTGCGCGGTCCTGCCCCGCACGACGTGGGCGGGCATCGAAGCCCGCCCCTACGCGCTGTCGATGATGGCCGCCGTGTGGCTGACGGTGCTGCTGGTGCTCGCCGCGCGCCGCGACACCGGTTGGCTCTGGGCGGCCTACGGCCTAGCGCTGGCCGCGTCGATCGCGCTGGAGGTGTACCTCGCGCTGATGATCGCGGCGCACGTCGTCCTGCTGGTCGCATCCCGTTGCGGGCGAGGGGTTTTACTGCGGTTCGCCGTCACGGCGGCGTTCGGGGTCGGCGCCATGGCGCCCTTCTTGGTGACGGTCGCGGGGCAGGCGCATCAAATCAGCTGGATCGCGCCGATCGGCCGCCGGACGCTCGAAGACGTCGTGGTGCAACAGTATTTCGAACGCAGCCCCCCGTTCGCCGTGCTGTCGGCGCTGGTGATCGCGGCGGCTATCGTGTTGTGGCTCAGCAGGTCCGCGCCGTTGGCGCGGTCCGACGGGCAGCTGCTGGCCCTCGCGGCGGCCTGGCTCGCGCTGCCGACCGCGGCGATCGTGGCCTACTCGGCGCTGGTGCACCCGATCTACACCCCGCGCTACCTTTCGTTCACGGCGCCGGGCATGGCGCTGATCCTGGGCGTCTGCACCGCCGCGGTGAGCGTCCGGCCGTGGTTGACGGCGGCCCTCGTCGCCCTGTTCGCCATCGCCGCTGCCCCCAATTACGTTCGGGCGCAGCGTAATCCGTATGCCAAGTACGGGATGGACTACAGCCAGGTGGCCGATCTGATCAGCGCCCGGGCGGCACCGGGCGATTGCCTGCTGGTGAACGACACGGTGACGTTCATGCCTGCCCCGATGCGCCCGTTGCTGGCGGCCCGCCCGGATGCCTACCGCAAGCTGGTCGACCTCACGCTGTGGCAGCGGGCGACCGACCGCAACGACGTCTTCGACACCAACCTGATTCCCGAGGTCGTCGCGAGGCCGTTGAGCCAGTGCGGGATCGTGTGGATCATCACCCAGGCCGACCCGTCACAGCCGGCGCACGAGGCCGGTCCGGCGATCCCGCCCGGACCGGTCTACGGGGCGACCCCCGCCTTCGCGGTCCCGCACGACCTGGGCTTCCGGCTCGTCGAGCGCTGGCAATTCAACCTGGTTCAGGTGTTCAAAGCGCAGCGCTAGTCACCAGATGCGGATGTAGTCGACCAGCATCGACGCCGGGAAGGTGCCCGCCGCCGGATCGCCGGCGCCGACACCGCCCACGGCGAGCGTGAACATCGGCGTCATCCAGTAGCCGGGAATGTTGAACGGCCACCGGAAATCGTCGGGGGCGCCACCGGCGACGTGGATGGGCTTGTTGGGGACCTTGAAGTATTCGGCGCCGTCCCGCGCGAATTCGAATCCCTCCTCGCCCCAGTGCATTCGCCAGGTGTGCCAGTTGCTGTCGACCAGGCCGGGGATCGACTTGCCTTCCCACGTCTTGCCATTGGACGCCGCGTGGACGGTGGTGCCCGGCGCCCAGTTGCCGTTGCCGTACCACTCGAAGATGTCCACCTCGCCGTCGGGCAGCGGGTCCTCGTTGACGCCCCAGAACGACGGCCACAGGCCCGGGTACAGGCAGTCCAGCTTGATCCGCGCCTCCCAGGTCTGGTTGATCATGCTGCGGAAGTTGCCGCGCAGCTTGCCGCTGTAATAGGTGTTGCTCAGCAGGTCGTGGGTGGCGCACAGGACGAGATTGGAGTGCCCGTCGACGAACACGTTCTGGCGGTCGTTGCGGTAGATGCCCTCCACGGGCGGGAACACGTCGTCCTGCCAGGTCTGGATCGTCCACTTGCCGGGGTCGGGCGGGGAGCCCGCGGGGCCGTCGAACTCGTCGGCGAAGATGTAGGGCCCGCCGCCGGCCGAGGGTGGTGCCTGCGGCGCGGAGGGGGCGGCCCAGGCGCCCGGCAACCGCATCGCAGCCCCCAGCATGCCGAGCCCCGAGATCAACATCATGCTGCGACGATCCATCTACAACCCACCAATCGTGAAAGCCGTGTTTCGACCCAAGCCCGCCACCCCTAGGCAACTTTTGCAAACGGTGTTATGAAACCACGCGCCGGGGTGCCACGCATGCCACACCCGGGCCGTGGCGGCGACTTTTCGCGTGCTGAAGACACCGCGGGTCAGGTCAGCGGGAGGACGGTTCGCTCAGCTTGACCAGCGTCTTGCCGATGTTGACCCCGGTGAACAGTCCGTTGAGCGCGTCGACGCACGACTCGATGCCGTCGAAGATGGTCTCCCTGTGCTTGAGCCGGCCCTCAGCCTCCCACCGCCGCAGCGCCGCGAACGCCTCGTCGAAGCGTCCCCACTGGTCGAGGGCGTTGAATCCCTGCATCAACGCGGTCTTGGACAGCAGGTTGACGTAGTTGGCCGGAC
>NZ_LZJA01000147.1:0-510 GCF_001666785.1 Mycobacterium sp. E3305
GCGTGGTTCTTCCTGTTCCTGCTGGCCGTTCTGCTGGTCCTGGGCATCTACGTCGTGCTGCAGTTCGCCCGCCGCCGCCGCGTCCTGCGGTTCGCCAACATGGAGGTGCTGGAGCGGGTCGCGCCGGCGCGCCCCAGCCGCTGGCGGCACGTGCCGACGATCCTGTTGGCCACGTCGCTGGTGCTGCTGACCACCGCGATGGCCGGGCCGACGTCCGACGTCCGGATCCCGCTCAACCGGGCGGTCGTGATGCTGGTGATCGATGTCTCGGAGTCCATGGCCTCCACCGACGTCCCCCCCGACCGGCTGACCGCCGCCAAGGTGGCCGGCAAGCAGTTCGCCGACGAGCTGACGCCGGCCATCAACCTGGGCCTGGTCGGCTTCGCCGGCACGCCATACCTGCTGGTGTCGCCCACCCCGCAGCACCAGGCGACGATCGACGCGCTCAAGAAGCTCGACTTCGCCGACAGCACGGCCACCGGCGAGGCCATCTTCACCGCCCTGCAGGCG
>NZ_LZJA01000148.1:0-20771 GCF_001666785.1 Mycobacterium sp. E3305
GCTGCGCGCGGCCGCCCGCTGGAGCCGGCGCTTGGCATCGTCGGCCAGCGCCAGGATGCGGCGCGCGTCCGGAAGAAAAGTGCGCCCGGCCTCGGTCAATCGAACGCTGCGGCGGTCACGCACGAGCAAGTCCGCGCCCAGTTCGCGCTCGAGGGCGATGATCTGTTGCGAGAGCGCCGGCCCGGAGATGTGGACGCGTTGCGCGGCCCGGCCGAAGTGCAACTCCTCGGCGACCGCCACGAAATAGCGCAGCTGCCGCAATTCCATACGCGGAGCCTAGACGGCGCGCTCGACCGCGTCGGGTCGCGACGGGCCCGCGCTGATGGCGGTCGTTTCGTCGGTCAGGTGTTTACCGATGAGCCGGATCTGCCGCGCCGACAGCGGGCACAGCGGATGCACGGCCACCATCAGGGCCACCTGCCGTTCGTCGAACACCGGCGCGGCGATGGTCACCACGGGTTGCTTGCGCCGGCCCGGGTTGTCGTCGGAGAGGAAGCCGATCGTGATGAACTCGACGCGCAACTGATCCATGATGTGGCGCACCGGCTTCGGCATCTCGGCGCTGTCCAGCGTGCCGACGACCTGCGCGGCCTGGGCCAGCGCGGGCGTCGTCCAGTCGACGTCGAAGCCGCGCTCACGCGTGCGCTCGAGCACCTGCTCGAGGCGCCGGATGCGATCGGGGTTCTCGCCCGCGCCGCGGCGGATCCACGCTCGTTGCTCGTCCTCGTCGTCCCAGGCGGCGAGCGCGACCCCGAAGGGCGGTGCGTACGGGATGCGATCGCCGGGTATCCCGGACGGCTGGGTGGCGGGCTCGCCCTCAAACGCGGTGACCACCAACGAATCACCGAACCGCTCCACCACCGAGCAGGCGTAGCCGAACTCGCGGGACAACCGCAGCGCCGCGGAGCGGGCCGCATGCGCGAGCGGCCGGGCGGTGTCTGTCCGCGCCGCCACGACGGCCAGCGCGGGACCCAGGGTGAACGTCTTGGCGACCGGATCGCGGCTGGCCCACCCCCGGTCGCACAACGTCTTCAGGATCGCGTGCGCGGTCGCCTGGGTGAGGTCGAGCTCGCGCACGATGTCGGAGAACCGCAGCCGCGCATTCCCGGACCGGGCCAGCAGTTCGACTACATCGAGCACCCGGGCCGTCGGCGCAGACGTCGCTCCGCGGATGGCTTGACTCCTTTACCGCACGATTTAGAGTTGAGCGAACATTCGAGATTACATGTCGATTATTAGAGAAAGCTAACGCTTCTGCGCGCTGCGGTGTTGAGAGACGGCCGGTTGCAGGTCCGCGAGACGCCGGACCCCCAGCCGGGGGCGGGCGAGCTGTTGCTGCGCACCCTGAGCACCGCGATCTGCGCGTCCGCCGCGCATCGTCGTCCATCCGAACGGAGACGTGCCATGACCGAACGCGAAGACCGCCAGGACATCTCCGAGCTGCTGGTGCGGTACGCCACCGGGATAGACCGGCGCGACTGGCCGCTGTTTCGCACCGTGTTCACCGCGGACTGCGAGCTCGACTACGGGGAGATCGGGTCGTGGACCGGTGTCGACGCCGTCACGGAGTTCATGGATATGACCCACGCGCCGGCCGGGCATACCCTGCACCGCCTGACCAACCACGCCATCACGGTCAACGGCGACAACGCATCGGCCCGCACCTATGTCGATGCGGTGATCATGTTCGGCGACAACCAATCCGGCGTGAACGCATGGGGTTTCTACGACGACGAGATCGTGCGGACCGGGGATGGTTGGCGTATTGCGCGGCGTCGGTTCACTTCGGTGCGCATCACCACATTCGGGAGCCCTTAGATGACGTTCGCAACCAAGTACGGGCCCTGGGCGCTGGTGGCCGGCGCCTCGGACGGGGTGGGCGCGGCCTTCGCGCGCGGGCTCGCCGAGCGGGGCGTCAACGTCGTGCTGATCGCCCGCCGGCACGCCGTCCTGGACGAAGTCGCGGCCGCGATCCGCGGCGACACGTCGGTGTCCACCCGCACCCTCGCCATCGATCTCGCCGAACCGGGCGCGGCGGCGGCGATCGCGGCGGCGACCGGCGACCTGGAGGTGGGCTTCCTGGTGTACTGCGCGGGCGCCGACCCGAACTTCGAGCCGTTCCTGGCCAATCCGGTCGGAGTGGCCGAGGCGATGGTGCAGCGCAACTGCATGGTGCCGATGCAGTTGTGCCACCACTTCGCCGGTCCCATGGTCGAGCGGGGCCGCGGCGGCATCGTGTTGTTCGGGTCCGGCGCCGGCCTGGCCGGTGGGGCCAACATGGTCGCCTACGGCGCGACGAAGGCGTTCGACATGGTGTTCGCCGAAGCGCTCTGGGCCGAGTTGCACGACAAGGGCGTCGACGTCCTGGGCCTCATCCTGGGCAAGACCGATACCCCCGCGTTGCGGCAACTCGAGCACAGCCGCGGACAGATCGGGTCGCTCGACGAGGTGCCGCCGGGCGCTGCCGCCGTGACCGACGTGATCGCCGAGGCGTTCGGGAACCTCGACAACGGGCCGACACTGATGGTCGGCGACATGATGCGCGCCGCCGAACAAATGCTGGCGTCGCTAACCCGCAACCAGGCCGTCGAACTGTTCGCCCAGGCCGCGGCGGCGGCCATGGGGCCGGACACTTAGTCGCAACCTCCCCCGCTCGCGGGCGGTCGTACTGCATGGGGATGGATTGCGCTTCGCAAGGTTTGCCAAACTTCGAGATCAGGCCTGCCTAACTTTTCGCAGGCGCGCGCCTGGCCAGCAAAGATGCGTCGGCGTGCGTCCACGCTCCGCCGATCAACGACGTTGCTGGTGACGCGCTTCGCGGGTAGTTTAGGGAGGCGTTAGGCATGGCTAATCCAGGCGGAGCAGCCGCTCCATTCGCCACCCCTCCCGATCGAAGGATGACGATGCTCGCCACCGACAGGCCCGCGGGCGCCACCGCGACGGCAGAACGGTCGCGACGTCGCACCCTGACGCGCTCGGGATTGATCACCGCGGCGTTCGTGGCCCCCGCGGTGGTCATCCGCATCGTTGGGTTGCACCCCGACCCAGTCGCCGCCCTGCTGATCTACGGCGCCGCGGTCGTGTCGGCCAGTTTCTTGCTGGCCTGGGCCGCGGAGACCGCGCAGATCGATGTCTCCGGCGGGCTGGCGACGGCGATCCTGGCGTTGATCGCGGTGCTGCCCGAATACGCCGTCGACCTCTACTACGCCTACGTCTCTGGCCACAACGCCGAGTACACGCAGTACGCCGCGGCCAACATGACGGGCTCGAACCGGTTGCTGATGGGTTTGGGTTGGCCGGTTGTGGTGCTGGTCAGCATCGTCGTTGCCCGCAAGGCCGGCGCGAAGAACGCCACCGGTCTGGCTCTGCAGCCGACCAATCGCGTCGAACTCGGGTTCCTGCTGATCGCCGGTATCATCGCCTTCGCGATCCCGGCGAGCGGCCAGATCCATTTCGGCCTCGGGCTCGCGCTGCTGGCCTGGTTCGGCTTCTACCTGTACAAGATCGGCCACGGCGACGTGGAGGAACCCGACCTGATCGGGACCGCCGCCGCCCTGGGGGAGCTGCCCGATCGAGGCCGGCGCATCGTCGTCGTCGGCCTCTTCCTGCTGTCCGGCGCGGTGATCCTGCTGTGCGCCAAGCCGTTCGCCGACAACTTGGTCGCCGCGGGCACCGAGCTGGGCATCGATCGTTTCCTGCTGGTCCAGTGGCTCGCCCCGCTGGCCTCCGAAGCGCCGGAGTTCATCGTCGCCACCATCTTCGCCGCCCGGGGCAAGGGCACGGCGGCCATCGCCACCCTGATCTCCTCGAAGGTCAACCAGTGGACGTTGCTGATCGGATCGCTGCCGATTGCCCACCTCCTCGGCGGCGGCGGCTTCGCACTGCAGCTCGACCCGCGCCAGGTGGAGGAAGTGCTGCTGACGGCGACCCAGACCATGATGGGCGTGGCGCTGTTGTTGGCGCTGCGGTTCAACCGCGCCGCGGCGTGCACGCTGCTCGGCTTGTTCGTCGTGCAGTTCCCGATCGCCTCGACGCATGGCCGGCTGCTGCTCTGCGCCGTGTACACCGTGGTGGCCGTCGTCGCGCTGATCCGCTACCGCCGTCACCTGGCCGCCACCCTGCGGGCGCCGTTCTTCGGGACGGCAATCCGGCACACCGGTCACCCGCACCATCCGGAGCCAGACGCCTAGTCGCGGCCCTAGCGCCGGCCGTCCAGCAAAGTGCCAATACCCACGCTTCACCGGGGCAGGCCGCCTATTCTCTACAACTGGGGTGGTACGACCTGGATGGGTGGTGCTCACGTGACGATGTCCACCGTGGCGTGCCCATCATGCAGCGCTCAACTGCGCGCCACCGCCAAGTTCTGCGACGAGTGCGGATCGCAAGTCACGATCAGTCCGGCGGCCGCGGAGTACAAGCAGGTGACCGTACTGTTCGCCGACGTCGTGCACTCGATGGATATCGCCGCCACGGTGGGCGCGGAACGGCTGCGCGAGATCATGGGCGAACTCGTCGAGCGCGCAGCCGCGGTCGTTCAGAGATTCGGCGGCAGGGTGGACAAGTTCACCGGCGACGGGATCATGGCAGTGTTCGGCGCCCCAATCGCATTGGAGGACCACGCTTTTCGCGCCTGCCTTGCGGCGCTCGGGATCCAGGACGAGACCAGACGCGTGGCGGGCGAAGTCGCGCGCAGGGACAAGATCGAGCTGCAGCTACGGGTTGGCCTGAATTCGGGTCAGGTGATCGCCGGCGAGATCGGATCCGGCGCTCTGGGGTACACGGCCATCGGCGAGCAGGTGGGAATGGCCCAGCGGATGGAGTCGGTCGCGCCCCCGGGCGGGGTGATGCTCAGCGAGTCCACCGCGCGGCTGGTCGACGACGCCGCGACCCTTGCGGATCCAGAGATGGTGTACATCAAGGGAGCCAAGGACCCGGTCCCCGCTCGCCGCTTGATCGCTGCCACGAGCCAGCACAGCCAGCGCAAAGACCCTCATTTGGTCGGGCGCACATGGGAACTCAACACCATCGCCGGCATCCTCGATGAGGCGGTCGGCGGGGCAGGATGCGTCATCGATGTCGTCGGACCGCCGGGCATCGGCAAGAGCCGTACCGTCCGCGAATCGGCGGCATTGGCGAAGAGCCGCGGGATGGACGTCATCACCGTGTACTGCGAGTCCCACACCAGCGATATTCCGTTCCACGCGGTGACGGGGTTGTTGCGCGCCGCCCTCGGGGTCGACGGGCTGGGCGACGCGGCCGCACGGGCGCAGCTGGAAGCCAGGTTCCCGAACGCCGACAGTGAGGATCTCTGGCTGGTCGACGACCTGCTCGGCATTGCGGATCCCACGGTGGAAGCGCCCAACATCGAGGGTGACGCCCGGCGGCGGCGTCTCACCGCGCTCGTGACCGCCGCATGGGTGAATCGCCGTGGCTCGGCCCTCTATGTGATCGAGGATGCCCATTGGATCGACCAGGTCAGCGAGTCGATGCTCGCCGACTTTCTGACAGTGATCCGGCAAACCCGCTCGATGATGCTGATCACCTACCGGCCCGAGTATCAAGGCGCGCTGGCGGCGATTCCGGGCGCACAGACGATCGCGTTGCGTCCGCTGAACAACACCCAGACCGTGGCGCTGATCGGCGAATTGCTCGGCACCGATGCCTCGGTGCGCGGGCTCGCGGAAGTCATCTCCGAACGGGCGGGCGGCAATCCCTTTTTCGCCGAGGAGATCGTGCGCGACCTCGCGGAGCGGGGTTCGATTCGCGGCGAGCGCGGTTCCTACCTGCTCCACGGCGAGATTGCCGACATCACCGCCCCGCCGACATTGCACGCCGTCATCGCCGCCCGCATCGACCGCCTCAGCTTCCCGGCCAAACGCACCCTCTGCGCGGCCGCGGTGATCGGGACGCGGTTCAGCCCGGACCTGGTCAGCGCGCTGGGCGTCGAACCGGTCCTCGACGAACTGGTCAAGGGCGAGCTGATCGACCAGGTCGCGTTCACCCCGAAGGTCGAATACACGTTTCGGCATCCGCTGATCCGGTACGTGGCCTACGAATCGCAACTGAAGTCGGACCGCGACGAGCTGCACCGCCGGCTCGCCGCCCTGATCGAACAGCGCGAGCCGGAATCAGCCGACGAAAATGCCGCACTGATCGCAGAACACCTCAAAGCGGCGGGTGATCTGCATGCGGCCTTCGACTGGTACATGCGGGCGGGAACGTGGTTGAGACACCGCAACATGGCCGCCGCGCGGGCGAGCTGGCGGCATGCGCGCGACGTCGCGGACCGCCTACCCGCCGCCGACACCGAGCGAGCCGCGATGCGGATCGCGCCGCGGACGCTGCTCTGCGCCAGTTCCTGGCTGACCGGCGGCACCATGGCAGACACCGGATTTGACGAACTGCGCGACCTGGCGACCGCCGCCGGCGACAAGGTGTCGCTGGCGATGGCGATGGCCGGATGGCTGCCTGCGCTGATCGTGCACGCCCGGTTCGGCGAAGCCGCACAGTTGGCCTCGGAGCTCGAGAGCCTGCTCGACTCGATCGGCGACCCGACCTTGATTCTCGGGCTGCTCTACGCGGCGATGCCCACCAATCTTCAGCGTTGCGAGATGACCGAAGCCCTACGCATCGCGCAGCGGGCGATCGAGCTGGCCGACGGTGACGCGACCAAGGGCAATCTGATCATCGGCTCCCCGCTGGCCGGCGCGACAGTGCTCCGGGGCTGCGCCCGGTGCTTCCTCGGCGATCCGGACTGGCGGGTTGATCTCGATACGGGCGTGACGATGGCCCGCGCATTCGAACCGGCGTTGCGCGCGATCATGCTGCTGTTCAAGTACAACCTGATCCCCTACGGGGTCTGGTTGCCCGACGCGGCCTCCCTGCAGGAGACGGCCGAGATGCTGGACATCGCGGAGCGGTCCGGTGACGATCTCACGCTGGCCTGCGCGCGGTACGTGCACGGCGTCGCCCTGTTGAGCTACGACGGAGGCTCACGCGAAGAGGCCTTCGCCCTGCTTGCCGCCGCGCGTGAGGCCGCCTTGCAAGAGCGCTTCACGCTGGGCGCGGACACGCTGGTGAACCTCTTCATCGCCAATGAGAAGTTGCGCATCGGCGACCTTGACGCTGCGATCGACCTCTTGCGCCCCGCCATCGAAGAGCAATACGACAGATCCGACTTCCTCAGTCTCGGCGCCACCACCGCCGCGCTGGCAGAAGCGCTGCTGCGCAGGGGTGGCGCCAGGGACCTCCCTGAAGCGCAAGAGGCCATCGACCGGCTGGCGGCGATGCCGACCGAACCCGGATTCGTGCTGCATGACCTGTGGCTGCTGCGGATGCGCGCGCTCGAGGCGCGGGCCCGCGGCGACGGCGCAACTTATCGGGACTACCGAGACCGCTATCGCGCCATGGCCAATTCGCTTGGCTTCGATGGGCATATCGCGTGGGCCCGGGCAATGCCCTAACCCAGGTTCGCCCTCAATCACGCTGCGTATACGGTCCTCGGTATGACTCGAGTTTCGGTGATCACCGGCGGCGCGGGCGGCATGGGTCTGGCCACGGCCAGGATCGTCGGCCGCGACCACACCCTGGTCCTGTGCGACGTCAGGCAGGACCGGCTGAAGGCGGCGGCCGCGGCCCTGGAAGAGCTCGGCATGGTGCCCACGGCCGTCGACTGTGACGTCACCGACCGGGCGGCGGTCGTCGATCTGCTCCATACGGCCAAGGGTCTTGGCACGCTCGCGTCGGTCATCCACACCGCGGGTGTGAGCCCCAGCATGGGTCCCGCGGACTACGTCATGCGGACCAACGCGCTCGGCACGCTCTACGTCAACGAGGCTTTCTACGAAGCGGCCGGTGAGGGCGCCGTGATCGTCAACGTGGCGTCGATGGCGGCCCACGTCCTGCCCGCGGAAATGGTCCCGGTGGACCAGTTTCCGCTGGCGCTGCGCGATGCCGACGCCTTCCTGGAGGCGCTGATGACGACCTGCGACATCGTTCCCGAGGAAGCGCGATCCGGGATCGCCTACGCGGTCAGCAAGAGCTTCGTGAAGTGGTACAGCCAGTCGCAGGCGGAGAGATTCAACGGGCGCAGGCTGCGCATCGTCTCGGTTTCACCGGGGTCGATCGACACCGAGATGGGCAGGCTCGAGGAGCAGGCGGGCGCCGGCGCAATGGTGAGCAACGCCGCGGTCCCGCGGTGGGGTAAGCCCGAGGAGATGGCAGAGCTGCTTGCGTTCTGCGCCAGTGACAAAGCGGGCTACCTCACCGGCACCGACATACTCAACGACGGCGGCGTGATCGCCTCGATGACCGAGCGAGCCCGAGTCGCCGCCGGCTGAGGGCTTCGGGGTCAAAAGCCGACCCCGGCCCCGGCGTCGCTACCTATGCTGAGCGGATGCCGCAACGGGTGCTGCGTGAACGTCTGATCGATCTGGAAGAGCCGAGCAGGGATACGGCGCGCGGTCGGGCGCTGCGCAAGGAGGTGCCGCGGCGCGCGCTCGCACAACTGACTCCATCCGACCGGTCGGCCACCGAAATCCTGGTGGCTCAAAACGCCGGGCGCCTACCGGATCTCGTCCCGCTGCGGTTCGCCCGGATGCTCGCCGATCCGTTCTCGTTCTACCGCGGGTCGGCCGCGGTCATGGCCGCCGACCTCGCCGCCTGCCCGTCGAGTGGAATCGAAGTGATGTGTTGCGGTGACGCCCACGTGTCCAACTTCGGGATGTATGCCGCCCCGCACCGCTCAATAGTGTTCGACCTGAACGATTTCGACGAGGCGGCCGTCGCTCCGGCCGAGTGGGACGTCAAACGGCTGATCACCAGCGCGATCGTCGGTGGGCGCCATGCGGGTTACGGGGCCAAGGCAATCCGCCGCTGCGTCGAGCAGGCGCTGGTCGGCTATCGAACCAGCCTGCAGGCAATGCTCGCCATGGACGTGCTGGACCGCTACTACCTGCGGGTGGAACCGGAGCGCTACACCGAAACGGTGTCCAAGGGGTTGCTTGACGTGATCCAGAAGACGACGTCCCGGGCGCGCACCCGGACTTCGGCGCGAGTCTTCAAACAGCTCACCGAGATCGGCCCCGACGGCACACCGCGGCTGCGTGAGGCGCCACCGGTTTTGCAGCATGTCGATGAGGATGTCGAAGCGGTGCTGATGGAGTCGATACAGGAATATCTGGCAACCGTTCCCGCCGACGTCGCGCTACTGCTGTCGCACTTCCGGGTCACCGATATGGCGCTGCGGGTTGTCGGGGTCGGCAGCGTCGGCACCCGGTGCTACCTGCTGATCCTGGTGGGCCCCAGCGGCACCCCGCTGATTTTGCAGATCAAGGAGGCGACCCGATCGGTGCTCGACGAATTCGGCGGTTGGCCACAGCCGGCTACGCTGGCGGCGGCCGTCGGCGCAACGGGCCAAGGGATGCGCGTCGTCGACGGCCAGCGGATATTGCAGGCGATGTCGGACGTGTTCCTCGGGGCGACGCGCAAAGACGACCGCGACTACTACGTTCGCCAGTTCCATGACATGAAGGGCAGCGTCGACACCGAGGGAATGTCGGCCGATACCTTCGTCGATTACGTGACGGCCTGCGCGGTGCTGCTCGCCAGGGCGCACTCCCAAAGCGCGAACGCGTCGATGTTGCACGGATACTTCGGCACCGGTGACGGCGTGCAGAACGCGGTGGCCGAGTGGTCTTACAGCTACGCCGAGAAGTCGCTCGACGATTTCCACCAGTTGAGAGCGGCGGCCGCGGCCGGCGACATCGAGGTCGCCGCGAACCCTGCCCGATAAGTCGGACCGTTGGCCGGCGGGCCACCCTCGCAAAATCAATCAATTGATAGTATTTGTGCCGCGGTGAGGGCCCCATAGAAAGGCGGCACCAATCGATGCGAAGCCGCGCGGCAATCCTCTACGACTACGGCCGTCCGTGGTCGGTCGAGGAGTTCACGCTGGATCCGCCGAAAGCCGGCGAGGTCCTGGTGCAACTGGCCGCCGCCGGGCTCTGTCACTCCGACGAACACATCCGGCAGGGCAGGCTGGCCCCGCCGGCAGAGACGTTGCGCGCCATGGGATTACCCGCCATGTCGCCGGCCATCGGGGGGCATGAGGGTTCCGGTGTGGTGGTCGAGGTCGGCGCGGGCGTAGCGGGGTTCGCACCGGGCGACCACGTGGTGACGTCCTTCGTCGCGGTGTGCGGCCGGTGCAGGTGGTGCGCGTCGGGGATGGAGTACCTGTGCGACACGGGGTCGGGGACCCTGGCGCCAGGCATGCCGACGGACGGCACCTTTCGCCATCACACGGTCGACGGGCGGAACCTCGGCCACGTTTCCAAGATCGGCGCGTTCGCCGAACACACTGTGGTCGCGGCGGATTCGCTGGTAAAGATCGCTCCCGACTTTCCGCTGGTGCCCGCAGCGCTGCTGGCGTGCGCGGTTCCCACCGGTTACGGCTCGGCCGCCCGGCGTGCCGGGGTGCGGGGCGGTGACACGGTGGTGGTGATCGGGACCGGCGGAATCGGCACCGCGGCCGTTCAGGGCGCCCGCATCAGCGGGGCGGCCCGGATTGTCGCGGTCGATTCGAGCGACTACAAGCGCACCTCCGCAGCGAGATTCGGCGCCACCCATACCGCCGCGACGGCTACGGACGCGCTCGAGCTGGTGCGCGACCTGACCCGCGGCGTGATGGCCGACGCGGTCGTGGTGTCCCCCGCCATGATCGGCGATTCCGACGTCGCGGCGGCGCTGGCGCTCACCCGCAAGGGCGGCACCTGCGTGCTGACGGGGCTGCCCGCGCCGGCAACCAACTCGATCGCGCTCGCCCTGCAAGACTTCATCCTGATGAACAAGACGTTGTGCGGCACGGTGTTCGGGTCGTGCAATCCCAGGAGCGACATCGCGCTGCTGGCGACGCTTTACGAGTCCGGTCAGCTACTCCTCGACGAGATGATCACCAAGCGCTACCGGCTCGACGACATCAATGCCGCCTACGCCGACCTGAGCGCCGGCCACCTGATCCGGGGCGTGATCGACTTCGGCCTGCGCTAGCCCCGCCGGCCGCTTGTCGGTGCGGTGCGACCAGTCGCGCCTGCGCAGCCTCCACGTTCGCCGGGCGTACTCCAGTTCCGTGTATGGCCACTGGGTGACTATCCGGCCGGTGGGTGAGCGGAAGTAGCTGTCGCACTGGGTCCAGATGGTGCGCTCCAGGTCCGCGGAAAGCCGTTCGTTGTAGCGCTTTTCGGCTTCTCGGCGGACGTCGACATAGCCGCCCCTGCGCGCCACCCGGCCGACCGCGCTGGCGATCAGCCGCGCGCCCGCCTCGAGGATGTAGACGATCGAGTTTCCACCCTGGTTGGTGTTGGGGCCATAGAGCATGAAGAAGTTCGGAAAGCCGCTGACCGCGACGCCAAGGTAAGCGGTCGGGTCGTCGCCCCAACGCTCGTGCAGCCGGCGGCCCCCGGGCCCGATCACGTCGATGCCGGAGAGGTAGCGGGACGTTTCAAACCCAGTGGCCAACACGATCGCGTCGACGTCGACCCGCCGCCCCGCCTTGGTCAGCACGGCCGACTCGTCGACCCGCTCGATGGGGTCGGTGACCAACTCGACGTTGTCGCGCTGCAACGCCCGGTAGAACTCGTCGCCCAGCAGCACGCGTTTGCAGCGAAACGGGTAGTCCGGCGTCAACGCCCGGCGCAGTCGCTCGTCGGCAACGGTGCGTTCCAGGAACGACGTCGCGACCTGCGTGCGCGCCGTGACCACGGGGTCGTCGGCGAAGGTCGCGGTGTTGTCGTGCTGAAATTTCCAGATCTGCCAGCGGGTCCGGCGTACGGCCAGGGGGTTGCGGCGAAAGCGCGCCAATTCGCCCGCGCTGTAAGGGCGGTCATCCTTGGGCACCATCCACGGCGGTGTGCGTTGGAAGACGCTCACCCGGTCGGCGACCTTGGCCAGTTCGGGGACCGCCTGCACCCCGCTCGCGCCGGTGCCGATGACCGCCACGTTCTTGCCCGCCAGGCCGGCGTGGTGATCCCAGCGCGCGGTGTGCATGAGCGTGCCGGTGAAGTCGCTCAGACCCGGGATATCGGGAAGCTTTGGGGCACCGAACAATCCGACGGCGCACACGACCACGTCCGCGGTCAGGCTGGCGGTGTGCCCCGCCCGGTCGAGCCGGCATTCCCAGCCCCCGCCGTTCCAGCGCACCGAGCGCACCCGGGTGCCCAGCATCAGATGCCGGCGCAGATCGAAGTCGTCGGCCACCGATTCGAGGTATGCCAGGATCTCGGGTTGCCGGGCGTACGTACGGCTCCACGCGGTGTTGGGTGCGAATGAGAACGAGTAGAGGTGGCTTTGAATGTCGCAGGCGGCGCCGGGATAAGTGTTGCGCCGCCAGGTGCCTCCTACGCCGTCATCGCCCTCGATGATCACCAGATCCTCGATGCCGGCGCGGCGCAGCGCGACGGCGGCGCCGAGGCCACCGAAGCCCGCGCCGATGATCGCAACCCTGGGCGGGGGCCTGCGCCGAGTCGCCGCCCGCAGCCGGCCGACGCCGTAGCGCCATCGCGACCGCCGACTGGTCACGGCCCGGCCGTCCCGCCGCGAATCAGGTAACCGTTCATGTCGCCATCAGCCCGCCACGCCCCCAACATGTCGGCGTACTCGGTGGGTGCCCCGAAAAAGAAGCTGCCCTGACGAGTCTTGGCGTCCGCGTTGCCCTCCCGGTTGTAGTAGCCGGGGGTGCAGGTCTGAGCGCGCCCGGCACTGGCGGCCGACCGCATCACCACCGTGTCGACCCACGCGGCCTCGGCCTCGGGCGTGGCCTCCACTTCGGTGACGCCGCGCTCGAGCGCCCACGCGATGATCCACGCGGCGTGCGTCGCCTGCACGTCCAGCAGGTAGGGGAAGTTCACCGTCAGGCCCGCCTGGGCGATGCTTTCGATGAAGCAATTGGGAAAACGCGTCGTGCTCAGGCCCTGGTAGGTGCGCACGCCGTCGGCCCAGTGTTCGGTCAGCGAGACCCCGTCGCGACCGATCAACTCGAACCCGGTGCGGCGGCAGTAGTCGGTGCCCACCTCGAAACCCGTTGCGAAGATCAGGCAGTCGAGCTCGTAGGGCACGCCGTTGACCACCACACCGGACTCGGTGATGCGTTGGACCCCGCGGCCGCGGGTGTCGACCAGCGTGACGTTGTCGCGGTTGAACGTCTGCAGGTACTCGTCGTGGAAGCAGGGGCGCTTGCAGAAGTAGCCGTACCACGGCTTGAGCGATTCCGCGGTGGCCGGATCGGTGACGAGATCGTCGACGCGCGCCCGGATCTCTTCCATCTTGGCGAAGTCCGCGAGCTCGATGTCGCGGCCGCGTTGCGCCGGGTCCACGACGCCATCCCCGTCGTGGCGCATCACCGGAAGCTTGCGCGTGATGCTTGTCCAGGCGTCGGCGACCAGGTCCTCGTCGGCTTGGCCGCCTGCGGTCAGGATCTGGAAGTTCTCGATGCGCCGGCGCTGCCACCCGGGCCGTAACGTGTTGGCCCACTGTGCATCCGTGGCGCTGTTGGCCCGGACGTCGACCGACGACGGCGTGCGCTGAAACACGTAAAGGTGCTGCGCCGCCCTCGCGAGGTGGGGGACGCACTGGATCGCCGTGGCGCCGGTACCGATGATCCCCACGCGCTTGCCGGCGAGGTTCTCGAGGTTCTCGCCGGTATAGGCGTAGTCCCACCGGCTGGTATGGAAGGCGTGCCCGCTGAACGCGCCGAGGCCCTCGATACCGGGCAGCTTGGGCTTGGCCTGGTAGCCGTTGGCCATGGACACGAACCTGGCCCGCATCTCGTCGCGGCGGTTCGTGCGGATGATCCACCGCGATTCCTCGGCCGCCCAGCGGATCTCGTGTACATCGGTTTGCAGGCATGCGTCGCGGTACAGGTCGTAGCGCCGTGCGATGCGCTGGCAATGCGCGAAGATCTCCGGGCCCTTGGCGTACTTCTCGGTGGGGACGTAGCCGAGCTCTTCCAGCAGCGGCATGTACACGTAGGACTCGACATCGCAGGCAATCCCCGGGTACCGGTTCCAGTACCAGGTCCCGCCCACGTCGGCCGCCCGGTCGATGAGCCGCACGCTGTCGACGCCGAGCTGACGCAGCCGCACCCCCGTCAACAGCCCGCCGAATCCGGCGCCGATCACCGCGACGTCGACTTCGTCGGTCAGCGGCTCGCGCGTGAATTCACCGTCTGCCCAGGGGTCGTCGGCGAAGCGCGCGAATGCCCCCGCCGTCTCGACGTACTGAGCGATGCCGTCCGGGCGCAATCGGCGCGCGCGCTCTTCCGCGTATTTGCGTCGCAGCGCGTCGACGTCGAACGACACGGTTTCAGTCAAGGCCCGGTCCTCTCGTGGCCCGACTATATAATCAATCGCTTGATCATATCAAGGCGGTGCCGTGTCGGCCCCGCCGCTATCCGCGCCCGCCGGCGAACAACGTTCCGCTGATCATCTTCTTGGCCGAGTCGAGCGCGGCGTGATAATCGCGCGGCGGCGACGTGGCCCCCAACTCGACCAACCCGTAGATGAGCGCGTAGAGGGCCTCGACGACGCTGTCCCGATCGGAAGGCCGCGACAGTTCGCCCTGCCGGTAGCCGTCGTCGACGACGCCCTCGATGATCTCGCGGAAAGCCTGAAATCCCGTTCCCCCGTCCATGTGCCGATCGGGGCCGACCACTCCTTCGGCGCGGATGACCCACTCGAAGGCGGCGAGATCTGGATACTCGCGCATGAGCCGGCCCGATTCGTCGAGAACCGCCCCGATGCGGTCGACCGCGCTCCCCGGCCGCTCGGCGGCCGCCCGCAGCCGTGGCAAAGCGACATCGGTGCGCGCCGCGATCGCCGCCTTGATCAGCTCCGCCTTGTTCGGAAAGTAGTTGTAGAGGCTGGCGCTGGTGACATCCGCGGTGCGGGCAATCTCGCGAATCGTGGCTCGCGAGTAGCCCACCGTCGCCACACAGCGCATGGTGGCCACGATGATCCGCTGGCGGGTCTCCTCACCGCTGGCGCCGACGGGGCGTCCCCGCTGCGCCCGCGTCACCGTGTTCTCCGCACTCGCGCGTCCCGTCCGCAGGCTCTCGGCGCCTGACAGTGTCGAATATAATCGAGTGATCGATTTATTCGGGGTTCGTGCGGAGAACACGGTGACGCGGGCGCAGCGGGGACGCCCCGTCGGCGCCAGCGGTGAGGAGACCCGCCAGCGGATCATCGTGGCCACCATGCGCTGTGTGGCGACGGTGGGCTACTCCCGCACCACGATTCGCGAAATCGCCCGCGCCGCCGACATGACGAGCGGCAGCCTGTACCACTACTTCCCGAACAAGTCCGAATTGCTGGGCGCGGCCGTCGAGGACATCGAGCGGATCGCGGCCCCCCGGCTGCGGGACGCGGCCGCACAGGCCGACGACGTGGTCGAACGGCTGGTTGCGGTGTTGGAGGAGGCGAGTCGGATGATGCGCGAACATCCGCATCTGGCCGGCTTCGATCGCGCGGTACGCGCGGAGAGCCATCAGCATCCCCGTCGCGGCCGGCCGAATTATCCGGGGCCAAAGGCCCTGCGCCGAACCATCATTGAGATCCTCCGCGACGCCCAGACCGCCGGCGCGCTGCAGCCGGGCATCGACCCCCGGGCCGCCGCCGGCGCGATCCATGCGCTGGCTCGCGGCCTCACCGAGCGCGCGGCCACCCTGGACGCCGACGCCTACGCGGCCACGCTCGCTTCGGCGAAGGGGTTGATCAGCGGGACGCTGTTCGCGCGCCCAGCGAATCACCGCAGGTCCACACCGCGACGCCGATCAACACCAAATCCTTGAGCAGGAACTGGCCCGGTAACGCCGACAGCACGGGAACGCCATCCGCATGGGTCGCGATTACGCCGGGCGTGGTGAACAGGAAGCTCAGGGTGCCCAGGAACAGCAGCACCGCCAGCGCGCTGCCGGCCGCCGACGCGCGCGGCCACACCGGCCTCAGGGCGATCAGAACCGCGGCGACGATCTCCATCGTGCCCAGCAAGCGTGCGACGGCGGTGACGCTCAACACGTCGTAGATCCAGCTCATCAGCGGGCTGTGCTCGATCAGCACACGGGATTCCATCTTCACGTACTTCCCGAACCCGATCCAGGCCAGGACGATGACCAACCCGTACCGGCTGATCAGCTGGCCCGACAGCGTCAGGGACTGCGCCACACGGGAACCGGTGGCGACGGGCGCGGTCACGGATTCGATTTTGTCCACAGAGCAGCCACGAGAGGGCTCCCGATTTTGTTCACCCGCACGCAGAACCGTTATCCGGCGTAGCGATCCCGCAACTGAGCCAGCGTCGCTTCGATGCCGGCGGTATTCCCCTTCACCGCACCGATCAGCTGGTAGTAGTTCAGCGCATTCTTGACCGCACCGGCCCGGCTGTAGTCGAACGTCTCCGTGACCCGCGTCCGGCTCGGCGAAAGCGCCTCGAACTCCCAGCGCCACCGGTGCCCCAACGGATGACGCCATTCGACCAATTCGCCGGGTTTGAGGGCGGTCACCGTGCTGGTGATGCGATACGGCAGGCCGTACATCTTCATGTTGGTCGAAAACTTCGACCCCACAGCCATTTCCGCCGGAGCCTTGATGTTGGCTCGCACGGTACCCGACCCGTCCAACTCGCTGTGTCGCCGCGGATCAGCGGCCATCGCGTACAGCTCCGCGGCCGGCGCCGCCACTTCGACCGACCGGCTTACCTGCCGTGGACCCGCGTCGACAACGGTGACGGTCATAATCTTTCCTTTCGGCTGTCCGGCAGCGTCAGCTCGACGCTACGCTCGCCGAGTCGAATTCAGAACAGCGAAACGACCCGCCCTGCCAGGGACCGCATGGGCGTGGCGGAAGCCCCCGCCGAGAGGAGCCGAAACAACCCATGAATCAATCCATTTCGGGGAAGGTTGCGCTGATCACGGGCGCCGCGCGGGGGCAGGGCCGGGCGCACGCCGTACGCCTGGCCGCCGAAGGCGCCGACATCATCGCGGTCGACATCGCCGGGCCATTGCCGCCGAGCGTTCCCTACGATTCACCGACACCCGAGGACCTGGCGGAGACGGCAAGGCTGGTGAGCGCCAACGGCAAACGGGCGATCACCGAAGCCGTCGACATCCGCGACCTCGAAGCGCTCACGGCCGCCGTCGACAGGGCGGTGGGCGAACTGGGTCGCCTCGACATCATCGTCGCCAATGCCGGAATCTGCAGTCCCGCGCCGTGGGACCAGATCAGCGCCGAAGCGTTCCGCGACACCATCGACACCAACGTCACCGGGACCTGGAACACGGTGATGGCCGGCGCTCAGCACATCATCGACGGGGGCCGCGGCGGCTCGATCATCCTCATCGGTTCCGCCGCGGGCATCAACATGCAGTCGTTCATGATCCACTACACGGCGAGCAAGCACGCCGTCGTCGGGATGGCTCGCGCCTTCGCCGCCGAGCTCGGCAGGCACAACATCCGCGTCAACAGCCTGAACCCCGGCGCGGTGGCGACACCGATGGGCACCGGGCGCATGCGCGAAGCGCTGCACGCGGCCGCCGACACCTACCCGCACCTGCGGGGACTGCACAAGCCGCTACTGCCCGAGGGAATCGCCCAGCCGGAGGACATCGCCGACGCGGTCGCCTGGCTCGCCTCCGACCAGTCGCGGCTGGTCACGGCGACCCAGGTTTCGGTGGACATCGGCGTGGGCTACGTCTGAGGGTTTCCGCGCGGCAAAGCGCCCTTAGCCGCACCAAAAAGATTGCCGCTACCGCGTCAGGTCGATATGGTCGCTGCTCATGGGCGTGCTGAGCTTCGTCTGGCAACGTGTACTTGCCTTCGACCGACTTGGCGCGCGCATTCCCCAGCTAATCCAGACCTGGCTGACCGAGTTCTTCTTCGTGATGCCGTTGACGTTCTTCGTCGGCAAGGTGATCGATATCCGGGGCGCCATGGGCGTGCCCGGCACCGGCGAACGGCTCGACGGAACCTTCTGGGGAGCGCTCGTGGTGTCGCTCGTCTTCGGATTTTTCTTCGTCCGCTCGCTCGTGCGGCCGCGGATTGTGCAGGGGTCGTGGACACCGACGGTGCACGCCGATGTCGGGCCGGTGACCGTCTACGGGGGTAACCCCGCCTGGCGCGTGACCTATCCGTACCTGACCAGTCACCCGTCGTACGCGCTGCTCCTGCTGATCACCGCCCCGATCCCCGCCGTCATGTGGGCGGCCACCGCCAACCAGGGCGACAGCACGTTCTACTGGCGGGTGTGCGGCATGGCCGGCCTGACGATCCTCGCGGTCATGGCGCTGGCGCGGGTATTGGCTTGGTACGTCTTTCGATTCGGACGCCGCCGGCTCGACACGCAGCTGCGCGGCCTGGCGATCTCGCCACGCCGGCTCGGCTGGGAAATCCCTTGGAAGCCCGTCTTGGTCCTGGTGCTCTTGATGTACGCCATCGTCTGCGTTCCGTTGGGTGGGCTCTGGCTCAAGGAGCAACGAACGATCGCGGCCCTGCCGGTCGTCACCGTCGCCGACACCCAACATGCGGGCGAATACCGCAGGGTGAAAGGCGCCGTCGCCTCGGCGCCCGTCTACTGGGCGCCGCTAGGCCGGGGCCGTGGCGGCAACAACTACGCCGGGGCCGGCGTGCTGGTGACGCTGGCCACCGGCGGGGAGGCGCTGATGCTCGCCGATTCGATGGCGGTCCCGGACTTCAAGGGCATGATGGCGCGCGTCCACGACGGCGAGCTGACGGCCACCGGCAAGGTGATTGACGCCGTCACGGCCGACCAGCGCAAGTACTACGGCTTCGACGAGGGCGCGTTTCCGGCGCCCCCTGCCACGGGTCGGGTGCTGCTGTTGTTGTCCCAGCCCTGACGTCCCGTCCCGTGATCCGGCAGAATCGTGCTGCCACCAGCGTACGAACCCACTCATGATGGAGGTGACGCCCGAAGGTGTATCGCCATCGGGTATCCACCCGAGGCATCCACCGGAAGGAGGACCATGGTCACCAGCGAATACCGGGTCGACGGGATGAGCTGCGGCCACTGCGAGTCGGCCGTGCGGGACGAGGTCGGCCGCCTCCCTGGCGTGGAGCGCGTGGATGTCAGCGCCGACACCGGCAGGCTGGTCATCACGAGTTCTTCTCCCATCGACGCGGACGCCGTCCTCAGCGCGGTCGACGAGGCCGGCTACGAGGCCGTCTTGGTGGCATGAGCGCAGTGCCGGTGAGCCATATCGAGCTCGAGATCGCGGGGATGACGTGCGCGTCGTGCGCCGCCCGGATCGAGAAGAAGCTGAACCGGCTCGCCGGCGTCGCCGCCACCGTCAACTACGCGACCGAAAAGGCGGCCCTGACCGTTCCCTCGGGGTACGACCCGCAGCTGCTGATCGCCGCCGTCGAGCAGGCCGGATACACCGCCGCCCTGCCGCAGCGCCGGGAGGAACCGGCCCCCGGGAAGCGCGCCGGCGCCGATCTGGCGGCGCTTCGCACTCGCCTCATCACGTCGCTCGTGCTCGCCACCCCGGTGATCGCCATGGCGATGATCCCCGCCCTGCAATTCCGCTACTGGCAGTGGGCGTCGCTGGTGCTGGCCGCGCCGGTCGTGGTGTGGGGTGGCCGTCCCTTCCACGCCGCCGCCTGGGCCAATCTCCGGCACGGTGCCGCCACGATGGACACCCTCGTCTCGATCGGCACCCTGTCGGCCTTCCTGTGGTCGCTGTACGCACTGTTCCTGGGGACGGCCGGGGCACCGGGGACGCACGACCGGTTCGAACCGACCATCCGGCCCTCCGACGGTGCGGGCAACATCTACCTCGAAGTCGCCGCGGGTGTGACCCTGTTCGTGCTGGCAGGACGGTACTTCGAGAAGCGGTCCAAGCGGACGGCGGGCGCCGCGCTGCGCACCCTGCTCGAGCTCGGCGCCAAGGACGTCGCCGTGCTGCGGGGCGGCGGCGAGACCCGGATCCCGGTGGATCGCCTCACCGTCGGGGACCAATTCGTGGTGCGGCCCGGGGAGAAGGTCGCCACCGACGGCGTCGTGGTCTCGGGCTCCTCGGCCGTGGACGTCTCGATGCTCACCGGGGAGTCCGTTCCCGTCGAGGTCGGCCCGGGCGACGGCGTCACGGGCGCCACCGTCAACGTCGGCGGACGCCTCGTCGTGCGCGCCACCCGCGTCGGCGATGACACGCAACTGGCGCACATGGCCAAGCTGGTCGAGGAGGCGCAGTCGGGCAAGGCCGAGGTCCAGCGGCTCGCCGACCGCATCTCCAGTGTGTTCGTCCCGGTGGTCATCGGCATCGCCCTCGCGACGCTCGGCGCATGGCTCGCGCTCGGGTTCCCGGCCACCGCGGCGCTGACCGCGGCCGTCGCGGTGCTGATCATCGCCTGCCCGTGCGCGCTCGGGCTGGCGACCCCGACGGCCCTGCTGGTCGGAACCGGCCGCGCGGCCCAGCTCGGCGTGCTGATCAAAGGGCCGGAAGTCCTGGAATCCACCCGCCGCGTCGACACGATCGTGCTGGACAAGACGGGCACCGTCACCACCGGGAAGATGACCCTCCTCGACGTGGTCGGCGCCGACCGGACCGACCGCGCGGCACTGCTGCGCTACGCCGGGGCGCTCGAGGATGCCTCCGAGCATCCCATCGCCCGGGCCATCGCCAAGGCCGCCAAGGCCGAGCTGGGCCGGCTGCCCGCGGCCGAGGGATTCACCAGTTCCGAGGGCAACGGCGTGCGGGGCATCGTCGACGG
>NZ_LZJA01000149.1:0-5254 GCF_001666785.1 Mycobacterium sp. E3305
TCGCGAGGACGTCGAGGGCTTCGCCGGTGACGACGTCGCGGTGGTGGCGACGGGGCACACGGCTCCGCTGCTGCTGCCCGAACTGCAGACGCCCAGCCATTACGACCAGCATCTGACCCTGCACGGGCTGCGGCTGGTCTTCGAACGCAACCGGGACGCCCAGCGGGGCCGGCTGAAGACCGCGCGCTGAGTATCCCCGGCGACGAGATTGCCCCAGTGGTCGTGGTCGCGACCGGAACAACGACCGTGACGGCAATCTCGGCGGGCCGCCGGTAAGAGCCGCCCCGCGAGGTCATTTAAGCTGGCACGTCGTGAGTGACGCCAGCGAGGATGCAGCAGCAGACCTGCCCGAGCAGTTCCGCATCCGCCGGGACAAGCGCGCTCGCTTGTTGGCGGAGGGCCGGCAGCCCTATCCGGTCGCCATCGAACGCACCCACACCCTGGCGCAGGTGCGCGCCGACCATCCCGACCTGCCGGTCGATACCGCTACCGACGACGTCGTCGGCATCGCGGGCCGGGTGATCTTCGCGCGCAACTCGGGGAAATTGTGCTTCGCGACGCTCCAGGAGGGTGACGGCACCACGCTCCAGGTGATGCTCAGCCTCGACAAGGTGGGCTCCGAATCCCTGGACGCGTGGAAGTCCGACGTCGACCTCGGCGACATCGTCTACGTGCACGGCAATGTGATCAGCTCACGGCGCGGCGAATTGTCCGTGCTCGCCGATTCCTGGCAGATGGCGGCCAAGTCGTTGCGGCCGCTGCCGGTGGCCCATAAGGAGATGAGCGAAGAGGCGCGGGTGCGGCAGCGCTACGTCGACCTGATCGTCCGCCCCCAGGCCCGCACGGTGGCGCGGCAGCGAATCGCCGTGGTCCGCGCGATCCGCAACTCGCTCGAACGGCGCGGGTTTCTCGAAGTCGAGACGCCTATGTTGCAGACGCTGGCGGGCGGCGCGGCGGCGCGGCCGTTCGTGACGCATTCCAATGCTCTGGACATCGATCTGTACCTGCGGATCGCACCGGAACTGTTCCTCAAGCGCTGCATCGTCGGTGGTTTCGACAAGGTCTTCGAAGTAAATCGAGTGTTCCGAAACGAGGGCGCGGATTCGACGCATTCTCCCGAATTCTCGATGCTCGAGACCTACCAGGCCTACGGAACCTATGACGATTCGGCAGTCGTCACGCGCGAGCTTATTCAAGAGGTCGCTGATGAGGCGATCGGAACCCGACAACTGCCGCTGCCCGACGGGAGTGTCTACGACATAGACGGCGAATGGGCGTCGATTCAAATGTACCCGTCGCTGTCCGCGGCGCTCGGCGAGGAGATCACCCCCGAGACCCCGGCGGAGCGGTTGTGGGCCATCGCGGATCGGCTGGGGGTCGAGATTCCCCGAGACCGGGGCTACGGGCACGGCAAGCTCGTCGAGGAACTCTGGGAGCACTCGGTCGGAAACACGCTGACGGCGCCCACCTTCGTGCGGGACTTCCCCGTGGAGACAACGCCTTTGACGCGTCAGCACCGCAGCATCCCCGGTGTGACCGAGAAGTGGGACCTCTACGTGCGCGGGGTCGAATTGGCCACCGGGTATTCCGAGCTGAACGACCCCGTCATTCAGCGGGAAAGATTCGCCGCCCAAGCCCGCGCGGCCGCGGCGGGCGACGACGAGGCCATGGTGCTAGACGAAGACTTTCTTGCCGCCCTCGAGTATGCGATGCCGCCGTGCACGGGAACGGGAATGGGTATCGATCGGTTGTTGATGACTTTGACTGGGCTGTCAATTCGCGAGACAGTTTTGTTCCCGATTGTTCGGCCGCACTCCACATGAAAAACGCAACTGTGCGCCTTGCGGCCGGATTGAGTATGCTGCCTTGTTATGGCAGATTGGTGACCCGGGGAGGCTCACCCAAACTGCTCAGCAACTGCTCAGGACGAAATGCGAGGATAAGCTAATGGCGAAAAAAGTGACCGTCACCTTGGTCGATGATTTCGACGGTGCCGGCGCAGCCGACGAAACGGTCGAATTCGGCCTTGACGGGGTGACCTATGAGATTGACCTTTCGTCCAAGAATGCGGCAAAACTCCGCAACGACCTGAAGCAGTGGGTGGAAGCCGGACGCCGGGTCGGCGGTCGACGGCGTGGGCGGTCCAGCTCGGGTCGCGGCCGCGGCGCGATCGACCGCGAGCAGAGCGCGGCGATCCGTGAGTGGGCCCGCCGCAACGGCCACAACGTCTCGACGCGCGGCCGCATCCCGGCCGACGTCATCGACGCGTTTCACGCGGCAACCTGACAAACCTCTTAACCGGCGCCCCGGACCGCAGCGGCCCGGGCGCCGGTTTGTCATTTCGCTGGCGGCGAAAGAATCGTCCGAGAGTGCGGGAAACGAATTGGCACCCGGCCACGTTGGTTCGGTTACGGCGCTGTAATGACAGGGGAGTTCGCCCGATACGGGCCCGGCGGGTCTTGAACAGCAAGGAACCGCAAGGTTATGCCCCCTGGCAGGCCGACCATTACAGTGGATGGCAGGTATGAGATTCCGGCCCCGACGGGGACCGGGTGGGCCACACAGAGGCCAAGTACCGATGGTGAGGGAGAGCAGGTAACCACCGATGTTTGAACGATTTACCGACCGTGCCCGCAGGGTCGTCGTCCTGGCGCAAGAAGAGGCCCGGATGCTCAACCACAACTACATCGGCACCGAGCACATCCTGTTGGGTCTGATTCACGAGGGCGAGGGCGTCGCGGCGAAGTCGCTGGAGTCGCTCGGGATCTCGCTGGAAGGCGTTCGCAGCCAGGTCGAGGAGATCATCGGCCAGGGCCAGCAGGCGCCGTCGGGGCACATCCCGTTCACCCCACGCGCCAAGAAGGTTCTCGAGCTGAGCCTGCGGGAGGCGCTGCAGCTCGGCCACAACTACATCGGTACCGAGCACATCCTCCTCGGACTCATCCGCGAGGGTGAGGGCGTCGCCGCCCAGGTGTTGGTCAAGCTGGGCGCCGAGCTGACGCGGGTTCGCCAGCAGGTCATCCAGCTGCTCAGTGGCTACCAGGGCAAGGAGGCCGCGGAGGCCGGCACCGGCGGCCGCGGCGGCGAGTCGGGCAGCCCGTCCACCTCGTTGGTGCTCGACCAGTTCGGGCGCAACCTGACGGCCGCCGCGATGGAGGGCAAGCTCGACCCGGTCATCGGCCGCGAGAAGGAAATCGAGCGCGTCATGCAGGTCCTGAGCCGGCGCACCAAGAACAACCCGGTGCTGATCGGCGAGCCCGGCGTCGGCAAGACCGCCGTCGTCGAGGGCCTCGCGCAGGCCATCGTGCACGGCCAGGTTCCCGAGACGCTGAAGGACAAGCAGCTCTACACCCTGGACCTCGGTTCGTTGGTGGCCGGCTCGCGCTACCGCGGTGACTTCGAGGAGCGGCTGAAGAAGGTGCTCAAGGAGATCAACACCCGCGGCGACATCATCCTGTTCATCGACGAGCTGCACACGCTCGTCGGCGCGGGCGCGGCCGAGGGTGCGATCGATGCGGCCAGCATCCTGAAGCCCAAGCTGGCCCGCGGTGAGCTGCAGACGATCGGTGCAACGACTCTCGACGAGTACCGCAAGTACATCGAGAAGGACGCCGCCCTGGAGCGCCGCTTCCAGCCCGTGCAGGTGGGGGAGCCGACGGTGGAGCACACCATCGAGATCCTCAAGGGGCTGCGCGACCGCTACGAGGCGCACCACCGGGTCTCGATCACCGACTCCGCGCTGGTGGCCGCCGCCACCCTGGCCGACCGCTACATCAACGACCGGTTCCTGCCGGACAAGGCGATCGACCTGATCGACGAGGCGGGCGCCCGGATGCGGATCCGCCGGATGACCGCGCCGCCAGACCTGCGCGAGTTCGACGAGAAGATCGCCGACGCCCGCCGCGAGAAGGAATCGGCGATCGACGCCCAGGACTTCGAGAAGGCCGCCAGCCTGCGCGACCGGGAGAAGCAGTTGGTCGCCCAGCGGGCCGAGCGCGAAAAGCAGTGGCGCTCAGGCGATCTCGACGTGGTCGCCGAGGTCGACGACGAGCAGATCGCGGAGGTGTTGGGCAACTGGACCGGCATTCCGGTGTTCAAGCTCACCGAGGCCGAGACCACCCGCCTGCTGCGCATGGAGGACGAGCTGCACAAGCGGATCATCGGCCAGGAAGACGCCGTGAAGGCCGTCTCGAAGGCCATCCGCCGCACGCGCGCCGGGTTGAAGGACCCCAAGCGCCCGTCGGGTTCGTTCATCTTCGCCGGCCCGTCCGGTGTCGGTAAGACCGAGCTGTCCAAGGCGCTGGCCAACTTCCTGTTCGGCGACGACGACGCGCTCATCCAGATCGACATGGGCGAGTTCCACGACCGGTTCACCGCGTCGCGGCTCTTCGGTGCCCCGCCGGGATACGTCGGCTACGAAGAGGGCGGCCAGCTCACCGAGAAGGTGCGGCGCAAGCCGTTCTCGGTGGTGCTGTTCGACGAGATTGAGAAGGCGCACCAGGAGATCTACAACAGCCTGTTGCAGGTCCTCGAGGACGGCCGGCTCACCGACGGTCAGGGCCGCACGGTCGACTTCAAGAACACCGTGCTGATCTTCACCTCGAACCTCGGTACGTCCGACATCAGCAAGCCGGTTGGCCTGGGCTTCACCCAGGGTGGCGGTGAGAACAACTACGAGCGGATGAAGCAGAAGGTCAACGACGAGCTGAAGAAGCACTTCCGCCCGGAGTTCCTCAACCGCATCGACGACATCATCGTGTTCCACCAGCTGACCAAGGACGAGATCATCCGCATGGTCGACCTGATGATCGAGCGGGTCAGCAAGCAGCTCAAGGCCAAGGACATGGCGATGGAGTTGACCGACAAGGCCAAGGCCTTGCTGGCCAAGCGGGGCTTCGACCCGGTGCTGGGTGCCCGCCCGTTGCGGCGCACCATCCAGCGCGAGATCGAGGACCAGCTGTCCGAGAAGATCCTGTTCGAGGAAGTCGGACCGGGACAGATCGTCACGGTCGACGTGGACAACTGGGACGGCGAGAGCGCCGGCGAGGACGCGGTGTTCACCTTCACCGGCACCCGCAAGCCGCCGGCCGAGCCGGACCTGGCGAAGGCCGGGGCGCACGCGGCGCCGGAAACGCCCTAGCGATTACCGGAAACGGGCGGTTAGTCTCACGGGACTGACCGCCCGTTTTCGCTGTGACCAGGAGGCAAGCCAGTGCTGATCGTCACCACCAACGACCTGCCCGGCTGGGAGATC
>NZ_LZJA01000150.1:0-3333 GCF_001666785.1 Mycobacterium sp. E3305
CCGTGAAGCATGTTGACGATGTTGCGGAAGGCCTGGTTGACCTGGCCCATGGTGTCGTACGAGGTCGCCTGCGCCTGGCCGCTCCAGCCCGAGCCGGCGATGTTCATCGAGGACGCCCACATCTTGCGGGCCTCGTCCTCAACGGTCTGGGCGTGCACCTCGAAGCGGCCCGCCATCGCCCGCATCTCGTGCGGGTCGGTCATGAAACGTGTTGCCATGTGGCTTTCTCCTTATTACGTGATTACTCAGATACCTGCTGTGGTGACGACGATGGCCGGACCGGTTACGCGCTGGCGAACCGCCGTGCCGAATGCAAAAGAATGATCCCCCCTTCCCGTCAGCCGGCGGCCACCGGTCGTTGGAACACGGTGAGACGGACGTCAAACCCGAACTCCGGCGTTTGAGTTGTCCGGCCGTCAGCCCCCGAGATCGTCGGTAGCTGGGCGGTCAGGTTGGAGCGCACGTCGAAGACGTCCCGTCCCAGACCCCGAACCGCCAACCCGATCAGCCCGCAGCAGCTGCGTTGATTGCCTCGGTCGCAGCGTACGAGCCAGAGCTGGTCGACAGCGTGTTCACGAACGCCTCGTGAATGGCGGCGGCCTGGGCACTGACCGCCTGGTACATCTGCGCGTGCGCTGCGAACTGCGCCGCCGTCAGCGCCGACACCTCGTCGGCGGCCGCGGGCACCACCCCGGTCGTGGGGGCGGCCGCAGCCGCGTTCTGGGCGCTCAACGTTGAGCCGATGGCCTGCAAGTTTCCGGCCGCCGCAGCCAGAGCCTCGGGCTGTGTGGTCACGAACGACATACTTGGTTCCCTCCTAGTTCAATCCCCGACTCTGCAGAGACTAGATGACAACGACCCCTGAAGCTGTTTCGGAGGCCGTCAGTTTGCAACTGTTCACGTGACGGTACGACGAATTCACTTTTAGTAACGTCAGAGTAACAGCGTCCCGCCTCGATCGCCTCCCCTTACAGCAAACTGTGACCAACCCGGTCTCCGAAGTGGCTGGTGCGAGTTTCCCGGGTTGGCGTCGCAGGGCAGGACCGGAAAAAATCTGGTTGCCGAATATTCGCTGCCGCTCGGCTAGCAACCGGTGGATGGGCCGCCGACGGCCGCCCGACGGGGCCCCTGAAGCCCCGTCGGAAGCCCGCGAACCGAGCCTTGTGTAACCCATTCTGTCAACCCTTTGACCGCGGTGCTGCAATGACCGAATCCGGCTATCCGGCGAAGGGTGGGCGGGCACGGCCTCGGCGGCGATGGCGGCCGCGGCCACCCCGTATGCGGAGTGGCTGGCCAGCACGGCGGCGCAGGCCGAGCAGGCCGCGGTGCAGGCCGCCGCGGCGGCGGCGGCTTATGAGGCGGCGTTCGCCGCGGTGGTGCCACCGCCGGTGATCGCGGCCAACCGGGCGTTGGTGCAGCAGTTGCAGGCCACCAACGTGATCGGGCAGAACACCGGGGCGATCGCGCAGTTGGAGGCCCAGTACGGCGAGTTTTGGGCCCAGGATGCCGGGGCGATGGCCAACTACTCGGTGCAGTCCACGGCGGCGACCAAGGGCATCACCCAGTTCCAGGCCGCCCCGAAGGTGACCAACGACGCGGGCACCACCACCCAGGCCAGCACGGTGGCCAACGCGGCGGCCAACACTTCCGCCGGCAACGCGGCCAACGTCGCGCAAAAGGCGGCCACCACCGCCACGACGACCGCGGCCCCGCAGGCCGCCGCCGCCGCTCAGACGACGACCAACCCGCTGCAAGAGCTGTGGTTCCTGTTGACCGGCCAAACCACCATCCCCACCAACCTGGGCACACTCGTCAACGGCTACAGCCCGTTCGCCGGCCTGTTCTATAACACCGAGGGTCTGCCGTACTTCAGTACCGGTATGGCCAACACCTTCACCCAGATCGCCAAGTCGGTGGGGTTGATCGGTGGTGCGGCTCCGGCGGCGGCCAAGGCGCTGCCCGGTCTGGGTGGGCTCGGTGGTCTGCTCGGCGGCGGTGCCGGAGCGGTGCACCCGGCCGCGGCTATCGGTGGGGCGGCCTCCATCGGTGGCAAGTTGTCGGTGCCGGTGGCCTGGACCGGCGCCCCGGCGCTGCCGGCGATGGGCCACACCGCGGTCCCGGTCAGCGCGATCAGCGCCGCACCCGAGGCAGCCGGGGGACCGGGCAACCTGCTCGGCGGCATGCCCCTGGCCGGAGTCGGCAACGGCACCCACGCCGGCGCCGGCCCCCGCTACGGATTCCGCCCCACCGTCATGGCCCGCCCACCCTTCGCCGGATAACCTCCGGGTCGGCAGCGTAGGAACACGCTTTAGCGCGCGAAAAGTGCTGCGCTAAAGCGTGTTTCGCGTTTGCGCCCAAGAACCGACTCGCGGCGGAGGCCTTGCCCACGCCCCCGGCCGGCCCCTGTCCGGGCCGACATCGCCGCGGCCTTTATTGCGACCGGATTTTTTGTCCAGCGCCCACGTCGATCCGCCCCGGCTGCGCGGGATCGCTTATCGGCCGTGATCCGCCCGGCACCCGTTCCCGCAGGTAGGCGTGCACACGGCGAACGCGGGCGGCCGCCGGCCCGGCCGTTGCGCTGTCCGCTGACCCGCTGGAACGGGGCGCCTCCCACCCGGACCGTCGAGTCACGGGCAGCGAGAAGACGGGGCGGCGCTCTAGCCTTCGCAAGCAAGCGCATCGCTTGAAGCCAGCTATCTAAAACACTCGCGAGGGAAACACATGGTTCGAGCCGGGGGGTTCGTAGGTGTTTGACTTCGGGGCGTTACCGCCGGAGATCAATTCCGGTCGGATGTATGCGGGTCCGGGTTCGGGTTCGTTGATGGCGGCGTCGGCGGCGTGGGATGAGATTGCTGCTGAGGTGGCTGCGGCGGCCAGTGGGTATAGCTCGGTGATTGCGGAGTTGACGTCGGGTCCGTGGGTGGGTCCGGCGTCGTCGTCGATGGTGTCGGCGGTGGTGCCGTTTGTGAGTTGGCTTTCTGCGGTGGCGGGGTTGGCCGAGGACACGGCCAGTCAGGGTCGGGCGGCTGCGGCGGCGTTTGAGGCGGCGTTTGCGATGACGGTGCCGCCGCCGGTGATTGCGGCTAATCGGGTGTTGTTGGCGACGTTGGTCGCGACGAATTTCTTCGGGCAGAACACGCCGGCGATCATGGCGACCGAGGCGCAGTACATGGAGATGTGGGCCCAGGATGCGGCGGCGATGTATGGCTATGCGGCGGCTTCGGCCACGGCCTCGCAGTTGGCGCCCTTTGATGCCCCGCCGAACACCACGACTCCTGATGGGGTGGCCGAGCAGGCGTTGGCGGTGACCCAGGCCGCTCAGCAGCCCGCGGG
>NZ_LZJA01000151.1:0-591 GCF_001666785.1 Mycobacterium sp. E3305
ATCTCGACGATCTCGTTCGGCACCAAGACCGGCGAGATCGAGATGGACGGGCAGCGCGTGGCCGTCCCGGTTTCGACGGACCAGATGAAGACGATCGCCAAGCTGTCCGGCGGGCAGTCCTACACCGCCAGCAACATCGCCGAGCTCAACAAGAGCTACAACGCCATCGAGAAGGACATCGGCTATCGCACCGTGGCCGGGCCGGGCAGCGCCGGGTGGCTGCGCCTGGGCGTGATCACCGCATTGATCGCGACGGCGCTGGCGCTGCTGATCAACCGGCGGCTGCCGGTCTGATCGTCAGGACGGCAGCCGGCGGTTCAGGAACAGGCCGGCCAGGATCGCGCCGGCCAACGCGACCGCCCCCAGCAGCATCCACGCGAGGCTGGCGTCGCCCTTGACGGTCTCGTACCCGATCTGGCGCTGCAGGGTCGAGTAGACGTTCTTCAGCGACTCCAGGCTGTCGGCATGGAACGCCTGGCCGTCGGTGATCTCGCAGATCTTCTGCAGCGTCTGGTCGTCTACGGGAACCGGGATGGTGGCGCCCTCGTACTCGACGGTGCCGTACGGCGTCCCGAAGGAGATCGTCGAGAT
>NZ_LZJA01000152.1:0-3863 GCF_001666785.1 Mycobacterium sp. E3305
TGACCTTCCCGATGCTGCAGTTCTCCCTGCTGGGCACGATCTGCCTGCTCGGGGCGCTGTGGCTGGTGGTGCGCGCCCGGTCGTCGGTGCGGGCCAGCGCCCTGGGGATCGGCGTGCTGGCCATCTACCTGTGGTCGCTGCTGTCGATGCTGACGACGCTGGCGCGCACCACGCTGCTGTCGTTCCGGCTGCAGCCCACCTTGACCGTGCTGCTGGTCGCCGCCGGGGCGTTCGGCTTCGTCGAGGCGGTGCGCGCGCTGTCCGCGCGGGGCCGCGCCGTGCTGCCCCTCGCCGGCGCCGTCGGCCTGGCCGCCGCGATCGCGTTCAGCCAGGACATCCCCGACGTGCTGCGCCCGGATCTCACCGTCGCCTACACCGACACGGACGGGAACGGCCAGCGCGGCGACCGGCGACCGCCCAGCTCGGAGAAGTTCTACCCCGACATCGACCGCGCCATCGTGACCGTGACCGGGCGCCCCCGCGACCAGACCGTCGTGATGACCGCCGACTACAGCTTCCTGTCCTTCTATCCCTATTGGGGATTCCAGGGACTGACGTCGCACTACGCCAACCCGCTCGCGCAGTTCGACCTGCGGGCCGCCCAGATTAATAAATGGTCCAAACTCAAGTCCGCCGACGAGCTGCTGCACGCGCTGGACACCTGTCCCTGGCCGCCGCCCACGGTGTTCCTGATGCGCCGCGGTGCGAACGGCAACTACACCCTGCGGCTCGCCGAGGACGTCTACCCCAACCAACCCAACGTCCGGCGCTACACCGTCGATCTGCGGGCCGCCCTTTTCGAGAGCCCGCAGTTCGTCGTTCAAAGCGCCGGCCCGTTCGTGCTGGCCATCCGCAAGCCGGTGCCGGGCCGCTGATGAGCACCGACACCTCGCCTCAAAAGGGGCCGCCGAGCATCGAAGAACTAGCATCTAGCACCGTGACCGAGACGGGAGCGAACCACCGGATCACTCGGTGGGTAGCTATCGTCGCCGGGCTGCTCGGGGCTTTGCTGGCCATCGCGACCCCGCTGCTGCCGGTCAACCAGACCACCGCCCAGCTGAACTGGCCGCAGAACGGCACGTTCGAAAGCGTCGACGCTCCCCTGATCGGTTACGTCGCGACCGATTTGAACATCACCGTGCCGTGTCAGGCCGCCGCCGGGCTGGCCGGTCCCCAGAACGCCGCCAAGACCGTGCTGTTGTCCACGGTGCCCAAGCAGGCCCCCAAGGCCGTCGACCGCGGGCTGCTCATCCAGCGCGCCAACGACTACCTCGTGGTCGTCGTGCGCAACGTCGCGGTGGTGACCGCCCCGCTGAGCCAGGTGCTCAGCCCGGCCTGCCAGCGGCTGACCTTCACCGCCCACGCGGAGAAGGTCACCGCCGAGTTCGTCGGCCTGACCCAGGGGCCCAACACCGAGCACCCCGGCGCACCGCTGCGCGGCGAGAAGAGCGGTTACGACTTCCGGCCCCAGATCGTCGGCGTCTTCACCGACCTGAGCGGGCCGACACCGCCCGGCCTGAGCTTCTCGGCGACCATCGACACCCGCTACAGCAGCAGCCCCACCGAGCTGAAGATGGCGGCGATGATCCTCGGGCTCGTGCTGACGGCCGCCGCCCTGGTCGCCCTGCACCTGCTCGACACCGCCGACGGCAGCCGCCACCGCCGCTTCCTGCCGTCGCGCTGGTGGTCGATCGGCGGGCTGGACGCTCTGGTCATCGCCGTGCTGGTGTGGTGGCAGTTCGTCGGCGCCAATACCTCCGACGACGGCTACATCCTGACCATGGCCCGGGTGTCCGAGCACGCCGGCTACATGGCCAACTATTACCGCTGGTTCGGCACGCCGGAGGCGCCCTTCGGCTGGTACTACGACCTGCTGGCGGTGTGGGCCCATGTCAGCACCGCCAGCATCTGGATGCGGTTGCCAACCCTGGCCATGGCGCTGACGTGCTGGTGGGTGATCAGCCGTGAAGTGATGCCGCGCCTGGGCCACGCCGTCAAACAGAACCGCGGCGCGGCGTGGACCGCGGCGGGCATGTTCCTGGCCGTGTGGCTCCCGCTGAACAACGGCCTGCGCCCCGAGCCGATCATCGCGCTGGGCATCCTGCTGACCTGGTGCTCGGTGGAGCGCGCGGTAGCCACCAGCCGGCTGCTGCCGGTGGCGGTCGCCTGCATCATCGGCGCGCTGACGCTGTTCTCCGGGCCGACCGGCATCGCCTCGATCGGCGCCCTGCTGGTCGCCATCGGGCCGTTGCGGACGATCCTGCACCGCAGGTCGAAACGATTCGGCGCGCTGCCGCTGGTGGCACCCCTGTTCGCGGCGGTCACCGTCACCGCCATCCTGATCTTCCGAGACCAAACCCTGGCCGGCGAGATCCAGGCCAGCATGCTCAAGCGGGCCGTCGGCCCCAGCCTGAGCTGGTTCGACGAACACATCCGCTACGAGCGCCTGTTCATGGCCAGCCCGGACGGCTCGGTCGCCCGCCGCTTCGCGGTGCTGGCGCTGGTCCTGGCGCTCGCGATCACGGTCGCAATGTCGTTGCGCAAGGGCCGGATTCCGGGCACGGCCGCCGGGCCGAGCCGCCGCATCGTCGGAATCACGATCATCTCCTTTATCGCGATGATGTTCACGCCCACCAAGTGGACCCACCATTACGGGGTGTTCGCCGGGCTGGCCGGCCCGCTGGGCGCGCTGGCCGCCGTCGCCGTGACTTCCGTGGCGATGCGGTCGCGGCGCAACCGCACCATGTTCGCGGCCGCGGTGCTGTTCCTGATGGCCCTGTCGTTCGCCAGCGTCAACGGCTGGTGGTATGTGTCCAATTTCGGTGTGCCATGGTCGAATTCGTTCCCGGCGTGGCATTACGCCTTTGCCACCGCGCTGCTCGGGCTGACGGTCGTGGTGCTGCTACTGGCCGCGTGGTTCCATTTCGTCGATCCAGACAACGGCGCGCCGACGACCCGCCTGGGCGCACGAGTCGCGGGAATCGTCCAGTCCCCGTTGGCAATTGCGACCTGGCTGCTGGTGGTGTTCGAGGTGGCGTCGCTGACCCTGGCGATGGTCGACCAGTATCCCGCCTGGACGGTGGGCCGCTCCAACCTCGAGGCCCTCACCGGCAAGTCCTGCGGACTGGCCGAGGACGTGCTGGTGGAACAGGACCCCAACGCCGGCGCGCTGGCGCCGGTGAGCGCCACGGTGGCCGACGCGCTGGGCGCGGGCCTGTCGGAAGCCTTCACCCCCAACGGTATTCCAGCCGACGTACGTGCCGACCCCGTGATGGAACGCCCGGGCGACCGCAGCTTCATCAACGACGACAGGCTGGTCACCGGCGCCGAAGCCGGCACCGAGGGCGGCACCACCCCGGCACCGGGGATCAACGGTTCGGTCGCCCAGCTGCCCTACAGCCTGGACCCCGCGCGCACACCGGTGCTCGGCAGCTGGCGGTCGGGCATCCAACTGCCCGCCCACCTGCGGTCGGGCTGGTACCGGCTGCCCACCCGCGACAGCGCCCGGCCGCTGCTGGTGGTGAGCGCGGCCGGCCGCTTCGATCCCCGCGAGGTGCAGGTCCAGTGGGCGACCGACGACCAAGCGGCCGGCGGACACCCCGGCGGGTCGTTGCAGTTATCCGACGTGGGCGCCTCCCCAGCCTGGCGGAACCTGCGGTTGCCGCTGTCGGCCATCCCCGCCAACGCCACCCAGATCCGATTGGTCGCCGACGACGAAGACCTGGCGCCGCAGCACTGGATCGCGCTCACCCCGCCGCGCATCCCGCAGCTGCGCACGCTGCAGGACGTCGTCGGCTCGAAGGACCCGGTGTTCCTGGATTGGCTCGTCGGCCTGGCGTTCCCCTGCCAGCGTCCGTTCGGCC
>NZ_LZJA01000153.1:0-20288 GCF_001666785.1 Mycobacterium sp. E3305
GCTTCCTGCTGAAGCTGAACGTGACTCTGCCGCCACGGGATTCGGAGATCGCCATCCTCGGCCGGCACGCGCACGGCTTCGATCCGCGCGACCTGTCGGCGATAAAACCGGTGGCCGGACCCGCCGAACTGGCAGCCGGGCGCGACGCCGTGCGCGTGCCGGCCGAGGATGGCGATCTCCGAATCCCGTGGCGGCAGAGTCACGTTCAGCTTCAGCAGGAAGCGGTCCAGCTGGGCTTCGGGCAGCTGATAGGTGCCCTCGTATTCGACGGGGTTCTGGGTCGCGGCGACGATGAACGGGTCGGGCAGGGGCTGGGCCACGCCATCCACGCTGACCTGACGCTCCTCCATGGCCTCGAGCAGCGCGGCCTGCGTTTTCGGTGGGGTGCGGTTGATCTCGTCGGCAAGGAGCAGATTGGTGAACACCGGACCGGGACGGAACGCGAAAGCGGCCGTGCGGGCGTCGTACACCAGTGATCCCGTGACATCGCCTGGCATCAGGTCGGGGGTGAACTGCACCCGCTTGAACTCCAACCGCAACGCGGCCGCCAGCGCCCGCACCAGCAGCGTCTTCGCCACTCCCGGAACGCCTTCCAGCAACACATGACCGCGACACAGCAGCGCGATCACCAGGCCGCTGACCACCCCCTCCTGGCCGACGACGGCCTTGGCGAGTTCGCCGCGCAAGGCCAGCAGCGCATCTCGCGCCGACTCAGCCGTGGGGGTGGTTTCCGCGGGGGAAGGGGTCTGCGTCACGTCCGTGTGACCTGCCTTTCGATGTCGTCGAGCGCACGGGCAAGTTGTAACAGGTCGTTGTCGGTCGCCGGGGGCGGGCCGAACAGCTGGTAGGAGACGAACGCCGGATCCGCGCCGCTGCGGGCGGCCACCGCGCCCGTCACCGCGGGCGCCGACGCGCCCGTGTTCAGACCGAGCCGGGGCAGCAGCCGCTGCAGTGTGGCGGTGCGCAGCGCCGCGGCGGCTCGGTCGCGCGCCCGGCGGGACCGGTACAGCCGTCCGCGACCCTCGACGGTCTCCGACGCGCGCACCACGACGGGCAGTTCCTCGGCGACCAGCGGGCCGGGCCGCCGGCCCCGCCAGAGGGCGACCAGCAGCACGACAAGCCACAGTTGCCAGACGATCCACGTCACGTTCTGCGGGATCAGATCGGCGATCGAGCCGGGGGGCGGTGCTTCGCCCTCGATCCGGTGGGGCGCGTACCAGACGAGCCGGGGCCGGGCGCCCGCGAGGTTCATCGCCAGGGCCGCGTTGCCCGCCTGCAGCAGGCCGCCGTTGGTCAGGAACTCCGTGCTGCCGACCGCGGTGATGGCCCGTCCGCCGTCGCGGAAGCGCACGAGCGCGCCGTCGTAGCAGCGGGTTAGCGGTCGGCCGTCGGTGGCGCGGTAGGTGTCGCTCGGGCCGAATCGAACCGGCCCAGCCCGGGTCGCCTCGCGGAGTGTGCAATCGGGGTCGCTGTCGAACGTGTCGGCCGCCGACACGCGCAGGCCTGGCATCAACGCCTCCCGGGTGCGCGAGGTTGGTTCCACCAGCAGCAGATCACCGGGCGCCCGGGACAGCCGGTCCAGCAGCGACTCGGTCAGGTATTGGCTCTGCGCCACCAGGATCAGCGCGTCGGGCCGCGCCGCCCGTTCGACATCGGCGATGCTGTCGGCGACAACGACGTCGACCCCGCCGCCGCGCAGCAGCGTCACCAGCGCGTGGGCGCCGTCGGGACCCGTCGACGCCGGATCCATCCGCGCCCCGGGACGCGGCGCGGTCAGGTAGGCATCGAGGCCGGCGATGACGGCCAGCACGATCAGCGTGAGGATTACCCAGCGCCAGGATCGCCAGCGCTGCAACGCCGTTGGGCTCGCCGGGTGGGGACCCGCCGTGGTCGCCATCACCGCACCTGCGCCCACGAGTCGGGCGCGGCGGTTTGCCCCGGCCCCCCGGGAACGGTCGCCGAGCGGGAGCGCAGGTGCTCGTCAAGGTCGGCGATCATCTGGTATGCGCTCTGGGTTCCCGGTCGCTCACCGTAGGTGACGTCGTTGAAAGCCGTTGCGGCTTGCGCTAATTCGCCGGCAAGGTGGGGCAGCGCGGCACCGGCGTCGACGGCCAGTTCGTTGGCGGTCCGGCCGGGCGCCGGGTTCAGCACACCCGTCTCCTCGAGCTGGCGGGCGACCGCCCGCAGGCGGTGGCGAATCGCTGCGGTCCATTCGCCCCGCGCCGCAAAGTCTTCGGCCGTCGCACGGTGCTGGGCCGCGGTGAGCTGCGCGGCCTCGAACAGCTGATAGTCACCGCCGCGGTTGGTGCGCATCGTGCGCCGCGCGACGTGGATCGCGACCGCCAACGCGATTGCCAGCATGATGAAAAGGACGGTGGCCGTGAGCCACCCGCCGGGGAAAGAGGCGGTCTTCTGCAGCAGCCGGTAAATGATCTCGTTGAGCCACTCGGCCATCTGCTGCCCGGCCGAACCCTTGGAGTAGATCGGCTTGCTGAGTTCGTCCTGCGCCGCCTGATGGGCGGCATCGCGGTCGATGTCGATGGAGGGCACGGTCAGCTCGTCCTCAGACCGGCCGTGTCAGCCACAGGTTGTCGGTGGACTCGGTCGCGTAGGGGCCGCCCGCGGCGCCGGTCTGCAGCACCAGATCGAAGGCTTCGGCGCGGATCCGGCGGTCGGTGTAGAGCAGAGCGATGACGCCGGCGTTGAACGGCGCGGTGATGATCTCGCCGATCGCGGCGCCCACCGACGCCACCGCGGTGCTGGCAATGAAAGCCGCGGTCGCCGTGCTGACCAGGAAGAACTTGCTGGCGATCTCGAACGGCACCGCGACCGCCCCCGCGATGACGGACGTCACCAGCAGCGATAACAGGCGAATGCCCAGCACCCGCCAGAAGCCGTTGCGTACCAGAGCGAATGATCGGGTGATGGCGTCCAGGACCGGGAGCCGCTCCAGCACGATCAGCACGGGCGCGAACAACACCACCGTGTACAGGTACATCAACAGCGCGATCACGGCCAGCACCAGCGGCAGACCCAGCACGACCGCCGCCGCGGCGTTGCCGATGGCCGCCAGCACCGCGATGACCACGATCACCAGCCCGGCGACGACCGCCAGGGCGGCCCCCTCCAGCAGGGCCAGACCGAACAGGGGCAGCAGGCGCCCACGGATCCTGGCCCACGTCTCGCCGATGGTGATCGGCGAGCCGAACACCGCCCGCCCGACGATGACCGTGAGCATCCCGGACAACAGCATGCCGCCTAGCCAGGCAACCAGGACGCCGGCGCTCATCGACGTCAACCAGGCGCCGATGACCCCGGTCGTCAGTTCCTTCGCGTGGTCGGTGCTCAACCTGCCGTAGGCCGCCAGCGGCCCGTACACGGCGAGTTTCGTCACGATCTGAATGACCACCACCACGACGGTCGTCAGCCCCAGCGTGGCCTTCGGATTGGCGCGGACGTAACCGACCGCGCCGTTGAAGATGTCACCCAGGGTGAGTGGCCGCAACGGGATGATGCCGGGTTTGACCGCTGCCGGAACACGGGGGCCGGATTGCCACGCCGGCGGGCCGTACCCGGGCGGCGGGCCGTACCCGGGCGGCGGGCCGTATCCCGGCGACGGGCCGTACCCGGGCGGCGGGCCGTAACCCGGCGGCGGGCCGTAACCCGGTGGCGGGCCAACCGGATAGCCAGGCGGCGGCGCGGTCACCGTGTTCCGCGTTGTTTGCGGGCGGGCCCGTCGTTCGTCATGGGCTCCATCCTGTCGGTGGTCCGGGCATTTCTCAATCATGGCCAGGCGGTCGGCGCGTAGCGTCTCTGGCATGGCCGAACTCAAATCCAGGCTGCGCGCCGACCTGACCGACGCGATGAAGAGCAAGGACAAGCTGCGCACGGCGACCCTGCGCCTACTGCTCGCCGCGATCCAAACCGAGGAAGTCTCCGGCAAACAGGCCAGGGACCTCTCCGACGACGAGGTGATCAAGGTGCTGGCACGGGAATCCCGCAAGCGGGCCGAATCGGCGGAGATCTACACGCAGAACGGCCGCGGGGAGCTCGCCGCCAACGAGCACGCCGAGGCGCGGATCATCGACGAATATCTGCCGACGCCGCTCACCGAGGCCGAACTGGCCGACGTCGCCGACACGGCGATCGCCCAGGTCGCCGAGGAGATCGGCGAGCGCCCGAGCATGAAGCAGATGGGCCTGGTGATGAAGGCGGCCACCGCGATCGCGGCCGGCAAGGCCGACGGAGCCCGATTGTCGGCGGCGGTCAAGGAGCGGCTGTAGCCAGCACCACCCGGGTGCCGTCCGGGGCCCGCCTGGTCACGCGGCGGGCGTCGAGCTGCTCCAGCAGCGGGACCGCCACCCGCCGGGTGGTGCCCAGCGCGCGGCGCGCGTCGCTGACGGTGAACGGCTGCGGCAGCCCGGCGAGGACGCCCGTCGCCCGCTCCAGCGCGCCGGCCCCCAGCACGACGCCGTCGGCGATCCGGGCCAGCCGCCCGGCGCGCACCGCCGCGGCCAGTTCCCGGGGTCCGAGCTTGAGCTCGGCCAGTTCGTCGGCGTCCGGTGCCCGAAAGGGCTCGGCGGCCAGCCACTCCTCGACGGTCCGAACGGCCTTGTCCACGCGGGCCGGCAGGCCCGCACCCGGCGAACGAACCACCCCGTCGGCCACCTGCAGTCCGGTGCCCTCGAGCAGCGTCGGCAACAGTTCGGCCGCGGGCACCCCGGCCTGCTGCCGCAGCGTCTCCAGCGGCATCCCCGCCGCGACGTCGTGGTCAGCCGCCCAGAGCCGAACCGCCGCGGTCGCACGCTCGCGCCGCCCGGCCCACCACTCGGGATCCACCACCCAGTCGCCCACCCGCTGACCGACCGGCGGCAGGCCCATCGCCCGAAGTTCGGCCGCCCGCGCGCAGGCGGGCGGGCGAGCCCGGCCGGTCGCCAGCTCCGCCGCCCGCTCCCGCGCGGCGCCCCGACGACGCAGCGCAGGCGGCCGGACGTCGAGCACTTCGATCCCCGCCGCGATCCGGTGTTCGCCCGCGTCGCGCAACAGCCCGACATCCCCCACGCGCAGCGCCAGGGGCCTCGCCAGCCGCAGCCGGGCCGAGCCCGCCCCCAGCGGACGAACCTGCACCGGCACGGCCGCGGACCCCACGTGCAGCACCAGCTGCCGGTGCAGCGCCCCCGCCGACCGCAACCCGACGTCAATCTCCGTCGCATCGAGCCATACGCCCGGCGTCCGGACGGTGTCGCCGCGACCGATGTGCTGGCGGTCGACTCCGCGCAGGTTCAGCGCGACGCGCGCCACCGGCCCGACCGCCGCCTGGTCGCGGCCCAGCGATTGCACCCCGCGAACCGTCACCCGCTCACCGGCGTGCTCCAGCTCGTCGCCGACCCGTACCGTGCCGGCGGCCAGGGTGCCGGTCACGACGGTGCCCGCCCCCCGGACGGTGAAGCTCCGGTCCACCCACAGCCGCACGTCGGCGTCCGGGTCCGGGACCGGCAGCCGGTCGGTGAGCGCCAGCAGCTCCGCGCGAACCCGCTCCAGGTCGGTGCCGAGCGCGACGGGAGCGTCGGCAAGCGAGGTGGCGGAGAATTTCTCGCGCGCCTGCTCGATGGCCCGGCCGGGGTCGGCGAGATCGGCCTTGGTGATCACCAGCAGCCCGTGGCGGACCCCGAGGGCGTGCAGCGCGGCGAGGTGCTCGTCGGACTGTGGCATCCAGCCCTCGGTGGCGGCGACGACGAACACGACCGCCGGCACCGCGCCGACGCCGGCGAGCATGTTCGCCACGAACCGTTCGTGCCCGGGCACGTCGACGAACGCCAGCTGCCGGCCGCCGATCTCGGTCCACGCGAAGCCGAGGTCGATGGTCAGGCCGCGACGCCGCTCCTCGGCCAGCCGGTCCGGCCACACGCCGGTGAGCCGGTGCAGCAGGGTCGACTTGCCGTGGTCGACGTGCCCGGCGGTGGCTAGGACGAACATGCCCGCACCGCCGCGGCCAGCAGCGCGTCGTCCTCGGGCGCAACCGTGCGCAGGTCGAGCAGGCAGCGGCCCGCCTCCAGCCGCCCGACGACGGGTGGGCTGGCGGCGCGCAGGGCGGCGGCGTACGACTCGGGCAGGCTCACGGCGGCGCTGGGCAGCCGCACGTCCGGGGCCCCGCCGCCGCCGACGGCCGCGACGCAATCCACCGCCTCGGCGCCCGGCAGCGCGGCGGCCAAAGTCGCGGCGCGGGCCCGCAATCCGCTCAGGTCGGCGACCAACGCCTCGGCCACCGGCGGGGGCGGGCCGGTCAGGGTGGCTTCCAGCGCGGCGAGGGTGAGTTTGTCGACGCGCAGCGCGCGTGCCGCCGGGTGGCGGCGCAGCCGCTCGATGAGCTCGGCGTCGCCCAGCAGCAGGCCGGCCTGCGGGCCGCCGAGGAGTTTGTCGCCGCTCGCGGTGACCAGGTCGGCGCCGTCGCGCAGCGTCGACGTGGCGTCGGGCTCGTCGGGCAGGACGGGGTGTGGGGACAGCAGCCCGGAGCCGATGTCGACCACCAGGGGCACACCCAGCTTCGCCAACTCCGCGACGGACACCGCCGAGGTGAACCCGGTGACGTGGAAGTTGGACGGGTGCACCTTCAGGACGAAGCCGGTCTGCGGCCCGATCGCCTCCGCGTAATCGCGCAGGCTGGTGCGGTTGGTGGTGCCGACCTCGCGCAGCCGCGATCCGGCGCTGGCCAGTAGCTCGGGGATGCGGAACCCGTCGCCGATCTCGACCAGCTCGCCGCGGCTGAGCACGATCTCCTTGCCGGGCGCCAGCGTCAAGGCCGTCAGCAGCAGCGCGGCGGCATTGTTGTTCACTACGTGCACGCCGCCGGCGGTGGGCACCGCCCGCGCCAGCGCGGCCAGGGCGGCCCGCCCCCGACGGCCGCGGCGGCCGGTGGCCAGGTCCAGCTCGACGTCCGTGGTCCCGGCCGCGGCGACCACCGCGTCGACGGCGGCCCGCGACAGCGGCGCCCGGCCCAGATTCGTGTGCACCACCACTCCGGTGGCATTGATGACGGGCCGCAGGCTCGACGCGGTGCTGGGAAGTGCCGCGATGGCGTGCTCGGCGACGCGCTCGGGCTCGATCTCCCCGGCGCGCGCCCGCCGCTGCGCCTCGGCGATCACGGACTTGACCAGGGCGCGGCCCAACACCCGCTGCGCTTCGGCCAGGCGCGGATCGGCCAGCAGTGTGTCGGTGCCCGGCACCCGCCGGCGCGGGTCGCTCATGCCTGGCTCGGAGAAGTATGGCGGAGGCGGACGGGAATCGAACCCGCCAGCGGCAGCGTCTGCCGTTCGACGGTTTTGAAGACCGCGCCGGTCACCAGACCGGACACGCCTCCTCGGACCATAGGGACAAGTATGGACGCGTGACTTATCGACTGACCCAGTACGCCCACGGTGGCGGGTGTGCCTGCAAGATCCCGCCCGGTGAGCTGGAGGACATCGTGCGCGGGCTGGGGGTGAGCGCGCCGCGCGATCCGGTCGGTGAGTTGCTGGTGGGTCTGGACCACGGCGACGACGCCGCGGCGGTGCGCATCGAGCGCGACACGGCCCTGATCGCGACGACCGACTTCTTCACGCCGGTGGTGGACGACGCCTACGACTGGGGACGCATCGCCGCCACCAACGCGCTGTCGGACGTCTACGCGATGGGCGGGCGTCCGGTGGTGGCGGTCAACCTGCTGGGCTGGCCGCGCGACGTGCTGCCGTTCGAGCTGGCGGCCGAGACGCTGCGCGGCGGGTTGGACGTCTGCGGCCTGGCCGGCTGCCACCTCGCCGGCGGGCACAGCGTCGACGACCCGGAGCCAAAGTACGGCCTGGCCGTCACCGGGATCGCGGACCCGAAGCGGTTGCTGCGCAACGATTCCGGCAAGCCCGGCACGCCGCTGTCACTGACCAAGCCGCTCGGCGTCGGGGTGCTCAACAGCAGGCACAAGGCCACCGGCGAACGCTTCGAGCAAGCGATCGAGGTGATGACCACGCTGAACGCCGACGCATCCGCGGCGGCGCTGGCGGCCGGCATCGAATGCGCCACGGACATCACGGGTTTCGGGTTGCTCGGACACCTGCACAAGCTGGCGCGGGCGAGCGGGGTGACGGCCATCGTCGATTCCGCGGCGGTGCCCTATCTGGACGGGGCGCGGGAGGCCCTGGCGGCGGGGTACGTCAGCGGCGGCACGCGACGCAACCTCGACTGGGTGGCCCCGCACGTCGACTTGTCCGGGGTCGGCGAGGAGGACGCCCTGCTGCTGGCCGACGCCCAGACGTCGGGCGGGCTGCTGATCGCCGGTGAGATTCCGGGCGCGACCGTGATCGGTGAGCTGGTGCCCCGCGGCGAGCACACGATCGTGGTTCGTTGAGCCGGCGGGGTTTCATGCGCGCGCACTAGGGTAGAGGCCATGGCTATGCGCAAGCTTTTCCTGGAGTGGCCCGTCGTGCGTCAGCTGCGGTCGGGGGACAAGCTCGGCCGCGGGTCGGCGGTCACCTCGAAACGGACCCGCGCCGTCACGCCGCGCACGACGACGGCCGACCGGGTGGTGCAAAGCATCTGTCCGTACTGCGCGGTCGGCTGCGGGCAGCGGGTGTATGTCAAGGACGAGCGGGTGGTGCAGATCGAGGGCGACCCGGATTCGCCGATCTCGCGAGGCCGCCTGTGCCCCAAAGGCGCTGCCAGCGAGCAGCTGGTGAACTCGCCGGGCCGGCAGCTGCACGTGCTCTACCGCGCGCCGCGGGCGACCGAATGGCGGCCGCTGGACCTAGACACCGCCATCGACATGGTGGCCGACCGCTTCGTCGAGGCCCGCCGCCACGCCTGGCAGGACATCGACAAGAAAGGCCATCCGCTGCGGCGCACCATGAAAATCGCCGCACTTGGCGGCGCGACACTGGACAACGAAGAGAACTACCTCATCAAAAAGCTCTTCACCGCCGCCGGTGCCATTCAGATCGAGAACCAAGCTCGTATTTGACACAGCTCCACGGTTCCCGGTCTGGGGACCTCCTTCGGGCGCGGTGGCGCCACCCAAACACTGCAAGACATGGCCAACGCCGACTGCATCGTCATCCAGGGCTCCAACATGGCCGAGTGTCATCCCGTCGGGTTCCAATGGGTCGAGGAGGCGAAAGCGCGCGGCGCCAGAGTGATTCACGTCGACCCGCGCTTCACCCGGACGTCGGCGGTCTCCGACAAGCACATTCCGATCCGGGCCGGCTCGGACGTGGTGCTGCTCGGCGCACTGATCAACCACGTCATATCTCGCGATCTGTGGTTCAAAGACTACGTCGTCGCGTACACCAACGCGGCCACCCTGATCAACGAAAATTACCGGGACACAGAGGATTTGAACGGCCTATTCTCCGGCTACGATCCGGAGACGGGGCAGTACGACACATCGACCTGGGCCTACGCCGGTCAAGAAGAGGACGAACGCCATCAAGAGCACGGCGCCAGCGCGTCCGCTCGCGCTGCCGGCGATGCGCACGGTAGCGGCGGCCCACCCCTGCCGCACGCTCGCGTGCAGCGCGACGAGACCCTGCAGCACCCCCGCACGGTGTTTCAGATCGTCAAGCGACATTACGCGCGCTACACGCCGGAGATGGTGCGTGACGTGTGCGGCATCAGCACCGAGGACTTCGACTACCTGGCTCGCTCCATCGTCGAAAACTCCGGGCGCGAGCGCACCACCTGCTTCGCGTACGCCGTCGGCTGGACCCAGCACACGCTCGGCGCCCAGTTCATCCGCACCGCGACAATCCTGCAGCTGCTGCTCGGTAACGTCGGTCGCCCGGGGGGCGGCATCATGGCGCTGCGCGGGCACGCCACGATCCAAGGGTCGACCGACATTCCGACGTTGTTCAACCTGCTGCCCGGCTACCTCTCGATGCCCAAGGCCGGTGTGCACGACACCTTCCGGGACTACATCGAAGCTGTCGGACCGAAGAACCAGAAAGGTTTCTGGGCCGACGCGGACACCTACATCGTCAGCCTGCTCAAGGCGTGGTGGGGTGACGCCGCCCGCGCCGACAACGACTGGGCCTACGACTACCTGCCGCGGCTCTCCGGCCCGCATGGCACCTACCAAACGGTCATGTCGATGCTCGACGACGAGGTCGACGGCTACTTCCTGCTCGGCCAGAATCCGGCCGTCGGATCCGCGCACGGCCGCCTCCAGCGCATGGGCATGTCGCACCTGAAGTGGTTGGTGGTCCGCGATCTCAACATGATCGAGTCGGCCACATTCTGGAAGGACGGTCCGGAGATCGCCTCGGGCGAGCTGAAGACCGAGGACATCGAGACCGAGGTGTTCTTCTTCCCCGCGGCTACGCACGTCGAGAAGGCCGGCTCGTTCACCCAGACCCAACGCCTGGTGCAGTGGCGGCACAAGGCGGTCGAGCCGCCCGGCGACTGCCAGAGCGAGTTGCAGTTCTTCGTCGAGCTGGGCAAGCGAATCCGCCAGCGGCTGGCCGGCTCCACGGACGCGCGCGACCGCCCCCTGCTGGATCTGACCTGGGACTATCCCACCGACGAGCACGGCGAGCCCGACCCCACCGCGGTGCTGGCCGAGATCAGCGGCTGTTACCTGAGCGGCCCCAAGGCCGGCCAGCCCGTGCCGGGGTATACCGAACTGGGTGCCGACGGGTCGACGTCGTGCGGATGCTGGATCTATTCGGGCGTGTACGCCGAGGGGGTCAACCAGGCCGCCCGCCGAGCGCCGCTCGGTGGTCCGAGCCCGAGCCAGTCGGAGTGGGGGTGGGCCTGGCCGGCCGACCGCCGCATCCTCTACAACCGGGCCTCGGCCGACCCCGACGGTAAACCGTGGAGCGAGCGCAAGCGCTACATCTGGTGGGACCAGGAAAAGCAGCGGTGGGTAGGCAACGACGTGCCCGACTTCGTGGCGGACCGGCCACCCGGCAGCCGGCCCGACCCCGACGTCGGAGGCCCCGACGCGCTCGCCGGCGACGACCCCTTCATCATGCAGGCCGACGGCAAGGGGTGGCTGTTCGCACCGAAGGGAATGGTGGACGGGCCGCTGCCCACGCACTACGAACCGCAGGAGTCGCCCGTTACCAACGCGCTCTACCCCCAGCAGCGCAACCCGTCGCGAATCACGTTCCCGCGCAAGGAAAATCTGAGCGCGCCGAGCGACGGGGAGCCCGGATCCGATGTGTATCCTTACGTGTTCACCACCTACCGGCTCACCGAGCATCACACCGCGGGCGGGATGAGCCGGTGGCTGCCCTATCTGTCGGAGCTGCAACCGGAGATGTTCTGCGAGGTCTCGCCGGAGTTGGCGGCCGAACGTGGCTTGGAGCCGTACGGGTGGGCCACCATCATCTCGCCCCGGGCGGCGATCGAGGCTCGGGTGCTGGTCACCAAACGCGTTGCCCCGCTGGTAATCAACGGCCACACAGTGCACCAGATCGGGCTCCCGTATCACTGGGGCGTCGGTGGCGACGCCGTGGTGAGCGGGGACGCGGCCAACGACCTGCTCGGAGTGACGCTCGACCCGAACGTGCAGATTCAGGAGTCCAAAGCCGGTTCGTGTGACATCCGGCCCGGGCGGCGGCCGCGCGGCGAGGACTTGCTGCGCCTGGTTGCCGACTATCAGTCGCGTTCGGGGGCCACCACCGAGACCGGCAACGTGCGGATCAGCGACGGCGTCTGGGAAGGAGGAGCCGATGGGTCAGCTGAGCGGGCCGACCGACCCGACGAGTAACGCCGGCTGGGCGGAACCCAGACCGCGCAAGGGATTCTTCACCGACACCTCGATCTGCATCGGCTGCAAGGCCTGCGAGGTCGCGTGCAAGGAGTGGAACCGTAACCCGCGCGACGGCGACCTGGAGCTGCTGGGGTCGTCCTATGACAACACCGGAGCGCTGGGCGCCAGCACCTGGCGGCACGTGGCGTTCATCGAGCAGGGCCGCGATCGGATCGAGGAGGCGCGCGAATCCGGCCGCGCCCTAACAGATTTGGGTATGCCCGCCGTCCCCCGGCCTCCGGACACCAGCCCACCGGATACCCCGGAATTCCGCTGGCTGATGTCGTCGGACGTGTGCAAGCACTGCACGCACGCCGGCTGCCTGGACGTGTGCCCGACCGGCGCGTTGTTCCGCACCGAATTCGGCACCGTCGTCGTGCAGGACGACGTCTGCAACGGGTGCGGCACCTGCGTGGCCGGATGCCCGTTCGGCGTGGTGGAGCGTCGCAGCGACGGCACGTATGCGACGCCCGCGACCAGGCCCGATCGTCCCGCCGAGAAGTTCGTCACCGGGGTCGCCCAGAAGTGCACGCTGTGTTACGACCGCCTGGTCGAAGGCCAGATCCCCGCCTGCGCCCAGACCTGCCCCACCACGTCGATCAAGTTCGGCGACCACGACGATCTGGTGATCGAGGCCCGAGAACGGGTCACGCGGCTGCACGCCCAGGGCCAGACCGAGGCGCGCCTCTACGGCGCCAACGAGCACGACGGAGTGGGTGGCACCGGCTCGATCTTCCTGTTGCTCGACGAGCCGGAGGTCTACGGCCTGCCGCCCGACCCGCGCGTGTGCACGGCCGACCTGCCGCAGATGTTCAAGAGGGCGTGCGTCGCCGCCGCGGGGATGTTCGCCGCCGCAGCGCTCGCCTTCTGGAAGGACCGGTGAAAACCCATGAGCACTTCGGAATTCGACAGCCTGCGGCCCCCGGAACCCGCGGGCGGCAAGCGCCGCAAGGGCAGGCGGGTGGGCCGCCGGGGCGGTGGCGACGGCTCGCGCGAGATGCCGATGGTCCCCGAGGTCGAATTCAGTTCGTACTACGGGCGTCCGGTGGTCAAGCCCGCGCCGTGGGGGCACGAAGTCGCCGCCTACCTGTTCCTGGGCGGGGTCGCGGGAGGTTCGGGCCTGCTCGCGGCAGGCGCCCAGCTCACCGGCCGGGACACGTTGCGCCGCAACACAAGGCTGTCCGCCCTGATCGCGGTGATGCTGGGCGCGGTCGCGCTGGTGAAGGACCTGGGCCGTCCCGAGCGCTTCGTCAACATGCTGCGCACGGTCAAGCTGACCTCGCCGATGAGCATCGGGTCGTGGATCCTCAGCTTGTTCGGCGCCGGCATCGGTGTCGCCGCCGTTTCCGAGGTCGACCGGATGACCGGCGAGCGAATCCCGTTGGGCCCGTTGCGGCCCGTTCTGCGCGCCGTCGAGGGGCCGGCCGGATTGGAAGCCGCCGTGTTCTCGCCGCCGCTCGCCGTCTACACCGCGGTGCTGCTCACCGACACCGCCACCCCGACGTGGAACGCCGCCTACCGGGACCTGCCGTTCGTGTTCGTCAGCTCGGCGAGCCTGGCTGCGTCGGGACTGGCGATGATCACCACCCCGGTCGCCGAGGCCGGCCCGGCCCGCACGCTGGCCGTCATCGGCGCGATCGGTGACCTGATCTCCGCGCGGTTCACGGAATACCGGATGGACCCGGTGACCAGGGAACCGCTGCACCGCGGCAGGCCCGGCCGGCTGTTGGCCTGGAGCGAACGACTGGCCGCCGCGGGCGGTTTGGGCGCATTGCTCGGCGGCGGACATCGCGGCGTCGCCGCCCTGTCCGGCGTGGCGTTGTTGTCGGCGTCCGCGATGCTGCGGTTCGGTTTCTTCGAGGCGGGCCTGGAGTCGACGCGCGACCCGCGGTACACGATCGAACCGCAGAGGCGCCGGCTGGAGGCGCGTCGGGCGGCCGGCGTCACGGGGGACTCGATCACCACCGCGGGTTAACCGGCGGCCGTGCCCGCGAGCGCGGAGCGGCGTAACGCCAGGGCGGTTATCGGGCCGAATTTCAGCCCCGGCGTTACGCGGGCGAGTGTCTGGGTATCCCCACAACTATGACGAAATTTGGCTACACTCTGATGACCGAGCAGAGTGGACCCAAAGACCTTGTACGGCAGGCTGTTTCAGCCGAGGAGCGCGGTTTCGATTTCGAGGTCTGCAGCGACCACTTCACCCCGTGGCTGACCTCGCAAGGGCATGCGCCCAACGCATGGGCGGTGCTGGGCGCGGTGGCGCACGCCACCGAACGGGTGGACCTCTACACCTACGTGACCTGCCCGACGATGCGCTATCACCCGGCCGTGGTCGCCCAGCAGGCCGCCACCGTGCAGATCCTGTCCGACGGCCGGTTCACCCTGGGCCTGGGCACCGGCGAGAACCTCAACGAGCACATCGTGGGCAGGGGCTGGCCGACCGTCGAGCGCAGGCAGGACATGCTGCGCGAGGCCATCAAGATCATCCGCGAATTGTTCGGCGGCCAGCTGGTGAACTTCAGTGGCGAACACTTCCACGTCGACTCCGCGCGCCTGTGGGACGTGCCCGAGGTCCCGGTCGCCATCGCGGTGGCGTTGTCCGGCGACAAGGGCATCGAGAGATTCGCCAGGCTGGCCGATCACTTCATCGCGGTCGAGCCCGACGGGGAGCTCGTCGACGCCTGGCATGCCGCGCGCCAGGCCGCCAATCTCGCCGGCGGCGGCCGCGTGGTCGGTCAGATCCCGGTGTGCTGGGACCCCGACCGCGACACCGCCATCGAACGCGCTCACGACCAGTTCCGCTGGTTCGCCGGCGGATGGAAGGTCAACGCCGATCTCCCCACGCCGGCCGGTTTTGCCGGCGCGACCCAGTTCGTCCGTCCCGAAGACGTCGCCGAGTCCATTCCCTGCGGGCCGGACCTCGATGCGATCGTCGAGGCCGTCCGGCCCTACTGGGAGGCCGGGTTCACCGACGTGGCCCTCGTCCAGGTCGGCGGGGAATCGCAAGACCTTTTCCTGAAAGAGGCCGCCGAACCTTTGCTTGCCGCGCTGCGTGACGCGGCGAAGTAATCCCACGTTTGGTCGGTATCTGCCCGGGTATCCGGCTCCCATCGTGCGCGCCCGGCCGTATGTGTTTGTGTGCGGCGCGAACACCGGCAAGCAGCGCCGGGTGCCCGTTGACCTGCAAAGCAGCTGTCTTGCAGCAACTTTGCCCGAGATGAGTTCGCCGCAAGGCAGAAAGAGCTGACGATGGGCGATCGATCCGCCAATACCACCTCCGCGTTGGTCAAGGCGCTCGGGTGCGCCAGTTTCGCGCTGGGCTTGAGCGAGTTGGTGGTCCCCGAAAAGGTTGCTGCCCTCGCCGGGGTCGACGACACGGCCCGGTCGCGCCCGGTCATCCGCGCGCTGGGCGCGCGGGAGTGCGGCCATGGGGTGGCGCTGCTGGGCGGTCCCCAAAAGATGGCCTGGACCCGGGTGGCCGGCGACGTGCTGGATATGGCGCTGCTGGTGGCCGGGGTGGCCGCCCGCGGCCCGGGGCGGCGACGGCAGGGCGCCATCGCGGCCGTGGTGCTCGCCGGCATCGGCGGGCTGGACCTCTACACGGCGCTGCGCACGGTCGACGGTGGCGGCCGGCACGTAAATGGATCCCGACACCGCACCTTGCGCGCCGCGGTCACCGTGCGGCGCACACCCGAGGAGGTGTACCGCTTCTGGCGGGACCTGGAAAACTTGCCCAGCTTCATGCACCACCTGAAGGCGGTCACGCCGACCACCGACGGGCAGTCGCATTGGATAGCCAACGCCCCGGCCGGCCGGTCGGTCCAGTGGGACGCGCAGATCACCGAGGACGACACCAACAAGCGGATCGCCTGGCAGTCGCTGCCCGACTCGGTGATCGAGAACGGCGGCAGCGTCGAATTCACACCCACCGCCACCGGCGACGGCACCGAAATTCGCGTCAGGATCGGCTACCACATCCCGGGCGGCCTGTTCGGCAAGGCGGCGGCGAGCCTGTTCGGCGAGTCCCCCGAGCAGCAGGTCAACGACGACCTTCGCCGCTTCAAGCAAATCCTCGAGACCGGGCAGGTGCTGCGTTCGGACGGGTCCCCGGAGGGCACTGCGTCGGGCCGCCAGATGCATCAGCAACCCGCGCAACCGAACAAGGGAGCCAGCGTATGAAGGCCACCGTCTGGGCGGGCCGCAACAGCGTCCAAGTGGAGTCGGTCCCCGACCCGACGATCCTGAACGATCGCGACGCCATCGTGCGCATCACCTCGACGGCGATCTGCGGTTCGGACCTGCACCTGTACGACGGCTACATCCCCACCGTGAAGCACGGCGACGTGCTCGGGCACGAATTCATGGGCGAGGTGGTCGAAGTCGGCAAGGGCGTCAACAACCTGGCCGTCGGCGACCGGGTAGTGGTCCCGTTCCCGATCGCGTGCGGGGCGTGCTCCGCCTGCCAACGTGGCCTCTACTCCCTGTGCGAGAACTCCAACCCCAACGCCGGCATCGCCGAGAAATTCATGGGCCACTCGCCGGCGGGGCTGTTCGGCTATTCGCACATGCTGGGCGGTTTCGCCGGCGGCCAAGCCGAATACGCGCGGGTGCCCTTCGCCGACGTCGGGCCGCTGAAGGTCGAAGACGACCTGACCGACGAGCAGGTGCTGTTCCTGTCGGACATCCTGCCGACGGGCTACATGGGTGCGGAGATGTGTGACATCACCCCCGGTGACATCGTGGCGGTGTGGGGCGCCGGCCCGGTCGGCCTGTTCGCGATCATGAGCGCGTACCTGCTCGGTGCCTCGAAAGTCATTGTCGTCGATCGGGTTCCGTATCGCCTCGAGCTCGCACAGAAGATCGGCGCCGTACCGGTCAACTTCGCCGAGACGTCGGTGCTCGAGGAATTGCGCGACCTGACCGCCGGTCGGGGACCCGACCACTGCATCGACGCTGCCGGGATGGAAGCGCGCAGCGGATCCACTCCGGTCGATGCCTACGACCGTGTCAAGCAGGCGGCTCGCCTGGAAACCGAACGGCCGCATGCCATCCGGGAAGCGGCGATGAGCTGCCGCAACGGCGGCACCCTTTCGATCATCGGGGTGTACGGCGGCCTCATGGACAAGTTCCCCATCGGGGCGGTGATGAACCGGTCGCTGACCATCAAAACCGGCCAGTGTCACGTCCACCGCTACATGCGCCCGCTGCTGGAGCGTATTCGCAACGGCGACATCGATCCGACCATTGTCGTCAGCCACCATATGACTCTCGACCAGGCTCCCCATGGCTACGAAATCTTCAAGAACAAAGAGGACCGCTGCACCAAAGTGATTCTCAATCCGACGTAATGCATAGTCCGGAATAGAGGGGAATAACCATGGCAAATGAATTGCAAGGGAAGAAGGTCGCGATTCTGGCGGCGGACGGCGTGGAGAAGGTCGAACTCGAACAACCCCGCGCCGCCCTGAAAGAGGCTGGTGCCGAAGTCGAACTTCTTTCGCTGAAGACCGGAGAAATCCAGGCGCGCAACCACGACCTCGAGCCGGCGGGAACCTTCAGCGTTGACCGCGCGGTGTCGGACGCCTCCGCATCCGAATTCGACGGCCTGGTGCTTCCGGGTGGCACGGTGAATCCGGACAAGCTCCGGATGGACAGCTCCGCGGTCTCCTTCGTGCGTGACTTCGTCGCCTCCGGAAAACCTGTCGCCGCAATTTGTCACGGCCCGTGGACCCTGGTGGAAGCCGGTGTGGCGGAGGGCCGGACGCTCACGTCGTACCCGTCCATTCGCACCGACCTGCGCAACGCGGGCGCGAACGTGGTTGACGAGGAGGTCGTCGTCGACGGCAATTTGATCTCGAGTCGCTCACCGTCGGACTTGCCGGCCTTCTGCGCGACCATTGTCAAGCAATTCGCGCATGCGCCCACTGGTTAGCCGAAAATGGCCTTTCCCCAAACCGTTTGAAGGCAACGGTTTGCGGGCATTACACAGGCCAAGCAGTGATCGCCGCGGCGATCCGTCGAAAGGCCAAAGTTGACCACAACGTATCCAGGACCCGCTGTCTCGGCTGCTTCGAACGTGTATCAGCCCCAGGACGATTCCCGATTACTGGTGAATGTGATGCGACAAAGCGCGCTCATTCCGGGGCGGCGCGTTCTGGACCTGTGTACTGGCAGCGGATTCGTCGCGATCGCCGCGGCCGAGATGGGCGGCGCCGACGTGACGGCCTTCGACATCTGCCCACACGCCGTGGGTTGCTCTCGCAACAACGCGGCCGCCGTCGGCGTGAATGTGGATGTGCGCAAGGGCACGTGGAGCGACGCGCTCGACTGCGCGCCGTTCGACGTTGTCGTGTCCAACCCGCCGTACGTGCCGACCCCGCCGAATGGCGACACCGAGTACATCAGCCCCAGCGCAGGCCCATCGTGGGCCTGGAATGCCGGCCCGGATGGCCGGATGGTGTTGGATCCGCTGTGCGAGGCGGCGCCGAAACTGTTGTGCGACGGAGGCTCCCTGCTGCTCGTGCACTCGGCGCTGGCCGGCGTTCAGCAATCCCTGGATTCCCTCAAGTGGGCGGGCATGGATGCGAGAGTCGTTGCGTCCGAGCGGATACCGTTCGGTCCGGTGATGATGGCGCGGGCGGCCTGGCTGGAGAGCGTCGGCCTGATCCCGCGCGGACTCCGGCACGAGGAACTGATCGTGATCCGGGCGGACAAACGATGAGCGCCACCCGGGTACAGGTGGTTGCCGGCGGGCCGGTGCTGGTGTCCGGTCCGGTGCGCATCGAGATGCCGAACGGCGAGGTCGTGGAATCCGACAGGTTCATGGTGGCGATCTGCACCTGTCGGCGCAGCGAGAAGTATCCTCTGTGCGACACCAGCCATCGCCGATGCCGAAACCTGGCGCGCCGGACCGCTAGTCCAGCGACCGCCGCAACGACGTCCGACCCTGCTGCCACGACGCCATAACCGCTTCTGCCAAACGATCTTCGACCGCGGCGTGCGCGCGGATCCCGAACACGATGTCGCGATCGAGCTGCGGCTCCCGGGCGACCAGGTCCCCGACCACGTCGATGCGAACGACGTGCTCGTGGACCGCATCCGCCTCGACGTGCTCGGCATAGAACTCGACGCAAGACGCCGGTGCGCCCATGCGCCGCAGCGCCTGCACCATGCGGCGGGATCCCGGCGGCGAGGTGATCTCCGTGGACGCGAAGTGCCCGATCGCGGCGCCACGCAACTCGCGATGTAGCCCGAACAGTGACATCAGGTTGACCGCCGCCAGCGCTTCGGCGGGGACGGCGTCCACGTAGGCCAGGTACGTGGCGTCCAGGTGCGCCGCCGTCATCAAATCGGCGAAAAGCTGCTGATGCAGCCGGGGGCCCTGCCCGGCGCCGTATTCGTCGAATTCGATTGCCACGAAAGCGGCTTTCGCGACGCCCATCAGACGTGGAATCGCCCACGCATGCGGGTCGCCCTCCTTGAGGTGATAGACCGACCGGTGCACGAAGTACTCGCGCATCTGCTGCCAGCTTCCGCTGTCGCGCAGGTAATACGAGGGGCCGGTGCCGTCGACCGGTTCCACCGAAATGGCGTCCATCTCGGCGGCCGCCGTTTGGTCCGACGCGATGGCTCCGACGTCGCGGCGCACACCGGCCAGGAAGACGCGCTCGAGTTCGCCGCGTAACGCCAGCAGCGCAGGATTCCACTCCCAGCCGGGGTCCACGCCCGCGAAGCCACGGTAGTGCAACTCATAGCACATGCACAGTGCCAGTTGCAGATCCAGGCCGTAAGGGTCCGAGTCGCGAACGGAGGCGCCGATGCGGCTCAGGTGGTCATGTGACGGCGGGCCAGTCAGGGCGCGACGCACGGCGGTCGACAGCGGCCCGTGTGCCGCCGGCAAGGCGGGTTCGGTTGAGACTGATGCGCGGGTCACGCCCACGACTACCCGCTATCCGGGGGCCACAAACGATGCGGCGTCACTCCCGCCCCCCCACGGCGGGCAGGCGAAACGTAATGTCGGCCGTGGTGCCGGTGGGTGTGCAGTCCAGTTCCATCGCGTTGCTGAGCGCCCTCATCAGCAACAGGCCCCTGCCACCGTTGCCCGGGTCCGCTGCCGGCGTCTTCCAGGAGCCGCGGTCGGTGATCCGCGCCCGGATCTCGCCGTCTGCGAGGCCGACGTCGAGGGACATCGCGCCCGACGGCTGCTCCGAATACGCGTGTTCGACGCAGTTCGTACACGCCTCGTTGACGACGAGCACGATGTCGGCGGCCAATTCCTCTGGCACGCCTGCGCTGTTCAGCCAGTCGGCCAATCGATGCCGGATGCCGACCAATCGCTCTGCGCTGGCCTCGGTTTCGATCCGCAGGGGAGATTGCTGGTGCCGGTAGATCACCATTGCCACATCGTCGTCATACCCAGCCGGAGGGGCCAACTCACGCAAAACCGCATCGGCGACGGGATCAACCGGGCCGCCGCGGTCCTGGTGAAGACGACCGCGCTGCCACTGGATTC